>JALSNI010000043.1 GCA_026987075.1 Persephonella sp.
ATCCATCCATTTTCCAAAGAATCCCTAAAAAAGTCCACAAACATATTAAATAGCTTTTTATCGTCCATCTTCATCTTGTTTAAAAATTTAAATCATATACTTATTTTAAATGTTCTTGCAAACCTTCGCACCAGTTTTTATATCTGAGCCAATTTTCGCTCAATATTTTTGCATTTTCTACATCAACGTAGTAATAATAATGAAGAGGAGAGGAAAGATGGCAAAGGTAAAAGATAAAGAAGATATAAAATATGCACTTGAACACATACTTTTGTATTTTGATGTAGATGAATTTGTTGGAGTAGATATATACGATATGGAAAGGGCTTTGAAAAATAGAGACAATGAATTAGAAGAACTAGTGGATAAAATTTTAAAAAAGTTTAAAAAAGAAATAACAGAACCAGGAGTCTATGAGTTTATCCTTTCTTTTGCGGAAGATAACACACCACTACTTTATGAAAAATTAAAAAATCTCAAATAATTCCTTTCCAACCTGTCTTAACAATTTCTTTACATCAGAATTAATCTTTTATCAAAGCATTCTCTAAAAGGTGAAATATGGGATTTTAAGAATTGTTGATAAAATTACTTTAGACAGATATATTATTCTTAAATACTATTTGCCAGGAGAGATAATGGACAGCGATACTCAGCTTTTACTGAAGTTACATCAACTGGATGAAGAAATCAGCAGATTAGAAAAATTTAAAGAAAAAATTCCAGAAGAAATTCATATTTTAAAAAAAGAAGAAGAAAATCTCATTCACAGATTTGAAAAAGTTCAGACAGAGCTAAACAGATTAGAGAGTCTAAAGAGAGAAAAAGAGTTAGATATTCAAACATTTGAAGACAGGATTTTAAAAATTCAGGATGCTCTTGATAAGGTAAGAACAAACGAGGAATATAAAGCTTTACTGAGGGAAAAAGCACAGGCTGAAGAGTCTATAATGGAAATAGAAGATGAGATACTTACAATTATGGAAGAGATTGAAAGTTTAGAGAGAGAAAAAGAAAAACTAAATCAAATTATAGAAAAAGAAAAACAGACAATACAAGATAAAATTAGAAAAAAAGAAGAAGAATTAGAAAATATAAGTCAGCAACTTGAAAAATTAAAGAAGGAAAGAGAAAAACTAAAAGAAAGAATGAAACAACCCTTTATATCAAAATACGAAATGATAAAGAAAAAAAGAGGAACTGCTGTTGCCATTATTGACAGTGATACCTGCACAGGATGCTTCCTGATTATTCCCCCAAAAGTTTACTCTGAGCTTGTGAAAGGAGAAAAACTCCTCACCTGTCCCCACTGTGGCAGATTTTTGATTTATCAGCCTAAATAAACTGCTCTGTAAGTTCAGGGCTGAGGTGTCCTGAACATATCTCCTGAACTTCTCCTGTCATTTTTATGTTCCAGTTTTCGTCTATCTGTATTTTCAAAATGCCTCCAGGCATTTTCACTGTAAGGTTTCTGTCTGTCAAGCCTTTTTTTACCATAACGGAAGCAACTGCACAAGAAGAGCTACCTGAAGCAAGTGTGTATCCTGCTCCCCTTTCCCATATCCGGATTTCTACAAGGTCTGGAGATAAAACCTTGACAAACTGAACGTTAACTCTATTTGGAAATATATCTAACTTCTCAATTTTTGCTCCATACTTTTTAACGATGTTTTCGTCAAGCTCATCAACAATTATCACGCAGTGGGGATTACCTACAGAAACACAGTTTATCTCAAACTCTCTATCATCAACTTTAATCTTTTTTCCTATACATTCTTCTGTATCACACAAAACAGGTATATCTTTAGCTGTGAATACAGCCTTTCCCATATCTACTGTTATTACCGATGCCCTTCCGTTTGTAAGCTCTTCTATTCTTGCCTTTACTATTCCTCCTTTTGTTTCTATTGTAAATTCCTTTTTCACTGTGTATCCATAATCATACAAGAACTTAGAAAATATTCTCAGTCCATTTCCGCTTTTTTCTGCTTCTGAACCGTCAGGATTAAAAATCCTCAGGCCAAAATCTGCCTTTGAAGAATAGGTTTTAAGTAAGATACCATCTGAGCCAATACCATAATGAACATCACATATGATTTTTATTGCCTTCCTGTCCAGATTAAAATCTATCCACTCTTCATCAAGACAGATGTAATCATTTCCAAGACCGTGAAATTTTGCAAAAAAGTTCGTCTCCATTTTTATCCCCTAAAAATTTTCTTTTATCTTTTTTATCAAAATTTCCTTAACAGTTTCAATGTCTATCTCAACAAAATCTGTTACATTACACACAGGAATATCTGTTATTCCACAGGGAATTATGTAATTAAAATACTCTTTTTTTACATCAACATTGAGGGAAAATCCATGGTAAGAGACGTTTCTTGAGATTTTTACTCCTATAAAGCCTACCTTCCCTTTGTCTGTAAAAACTCCTCTTCTCTTTTTTATTCTAAAAGAATGTATTCCTATTTCTTTTAAGGTTTCTATCATAATTTGTTCCAATGTCCACACATAATTTTTTACAGAGAGTTTCTTTCCTTTTAGATAAACTACTGGATACACAACAATCTGTCCAGGACCATGAAATGTTACACTTCCTCCCCTTTCTACATTATACACAGGAATGTCTGCAGGAATGTTTTTCAGGTGCTCTTTCTGTGTGGTTTTGCCTTTTGTGTAAACAGGAAAATGCTCTGTTATCAAAATGATATCCTCCAGACTGCTGTCCTGTAGTTTACTCTGAAACAGCTTTTTCTGAAGCCTTAAAGCATCTTCGTAATGGGTTTTGCCAAGCTGTAGGATCTTCATGTTAAAATTATAATAAAAAGAGGTTTGAGGGTGCTGAAGATAAAAAAAGAGCTGATACATCAGATAGAAAAACAGGGAGAAGAAGGCTATCCTTATGAGATATGTGGATTTATCATTGGTGATATAGATTACAGCAGTAATACAAGAGCAGCCTATCAGATTATGCAGGTTGAAAACAAAAATAAGGCAAGAGCAAACGACAGATTTGAGATTGACCCAAGGGATTACCTTAAAGCTGAAGAAGAAGCAGAAAAATCAGGTTTTCAGATTATAGGTATATATCATTCTCATCCTGACCATCCTGACAGACCTTCAGAAACTGACCTGAGATTTGCACAACCTGACATGTCATACATAATTGTTTCTGTTGAAAATGGAAAGGCAAAAAGCTGGAGTAGCTGGGAGTTGTCTGGGAAAAAGTTTGAAAAAGAAGAGGTAGAGATTATCTGATTTTTTCAAGGGTAATATCTATCTTTCCTTCTATCTCTATCTTTTCCGGTAATCTACTGCCGTTTTTTAAAAGCATGACTATTCTTTTCACCCTTTTACTTTTCAGTGGATAAATTATTACTTTATTTTTTTGTTTTTCAATTTTGTATGGAAAATTTCTATCTTTTTCTGGACTTACATCTTTCCCTTCCATTATGTATTTAACAATTAGGGGAAGCCACGGTTTTTTCTTCTTTATCTGCTCGTCTCTGTAAACTTTTTCTTTCTTATTTTCTTTTTCATACAGAAAATAACCTTCCTTACTTGCTTCAAATCGGAATGTATAGTTATAAAGCCATCTGAGACTTTTGTAGGTTTCTCCTTTGACTACGGCACTGTCTTTTTTTATATCAAATGTTATCTCACCAACAGGGATAAAATATACATATGCTTTATAAACTCCAGTTTCTCCTTTTGAAATGACAGAAAATAACAGAACAAACAAAATAGATAATAAAAATCTTCCCATACTGTTCCTGAATGTTTTTGAGATTAAGATAATGAAAAAAGGGGTGAAAATCCACCCCTTTATGTGAAAATGTTAGCCGCTTACTACGACGTTTTGAGCTTTTTCACCTTTGTCTTCTTTGACGATGTCAAACTCTACTCTTTGTCCTTCTTCAAGGGTTTTGAATCCTTCACCCTGAATGGCTGAGAAATGAACAAAAACATCTCCCTGACCATCATCTCTTGTGATAAATCCGTACCCTTTCTTTGAGTTGAACCATTTTACTGTACCTGTGTGACGCATTACTAAAAATCCTCCAAATAAAAATTACTTTTTGAAGCGTTTAAAGACCTGTGTGAGCGCTCAGTGGAAGGGATCCCTCCCCAGACCTTTAAACAACTCCAGCAATAAGTATGTGCCTTTTTAGGTATAAAGTCAATACTAATATGCACAAACTTTGGTCATCTTCCTCCAGCTCCTCCACCACCAAAGCCACCTCCTGCCCCAAATCCTCCTCCTGATACTGCCTTCTGGGAAGCCTGCAGTTTTCCGACAGAAATAGTTAGATGTCTGTAAGACCTGTGAAATCTTATTCTTGTGTTTCTTGATATATTTACTTCAGGAATACTAACATTTAAAGATTTCATAACCTTTTCAACCTTTTTGGCAACTCCAAGAGCTGTTCCATAAACAAGCCATTCTTCCCATACAACTATATCTTCTGGTGCATACTTTTTTATCATTGCAAGGTCTGACAAAAATCTTCTGAATGAATTCCACTGCAGTTTTTCCTTATAAAAGTTTTCTTTCCATCTTCCAAGGAGCTGTGTATGGGAGAAGACAAATGGCAAAATCTGCAAAACAAATGTTGTGCTGAGAATAAACGCAGGGTACAGGTCGGTATCTGTAAAGGAGTTTTCCAGACCAGCAACAAGATAGACAGCTGAAAAAATACTGCAGATAAGAGCAACAGGATAAACGGTAAATCTGAATATTTTTCTTCCTGTATCTTCAATAAAAGCAGAGGAAATAGTTATATCTTTGTGTTTCATCAGATAGTCCATATCATTTTTTATTATTTTTAATGCTGTTATATCTTTCTGAGATGTATATCTGTCTATCTTGCTTTCTAAAACAGCACTGCTGAACACCATACCTTCAGGGTCAACTGTATGTTTTTTTAAAAACTGAAGAATTCTCTTCTCATAAGGGTCTTCTGAGTAGTACCTTACTATTTTTATCTGAAGGTCTGAAGGAAATGGCTCTATTTTTATAATTCCCTTTTTGTGCATATCTAAAAGTGTTGAGTAAAAGGCATTCTCGTCAGCCTCCAAAACATCCCCATTAAAGACAAGGTTAACAATATAGGGTTTCCTGCTTTTTTCAGGTATAAAACTCAGAAAATGGGGGACTGTGAAACTTTTTTCCCTGCCGTATCTGCTGTACAAAGCGAAGATAAAAACAGGAAAAGATACAACTACAGTAAGGAAACCATAGATGAGCAGGTTAGAAAACACTATCCCACTGTTTGCCTGCAATGTTTTTTGAAGCAGATTACTGACCTTTTGTTTATAACCATTAAACTCATACTTTGCAGTCAGCATTTCTATCTCAACAAGACCATTTTCTTTTGCTTTTCCCTTTATCAGCCATCCTTCTGCCGTTTTTTTGACTGAGTAGTTCGGCAGGTGTGGAAAAACCTTTAAGATAATCCCCGCAGGGTCTTTTATGCTTATAGAGATATCTGTGTAAGGGATATGTCTGTCTGCCAGTTTTATGTTTATCTGGTTAAACTCTCCATCTGTATTAACTGGAGGAAAAAGAAGGTAGTTTATCTTCAAACTATAATTTCCTGCTGTAAAATATCCAACATTGATTATCCCTACTTCATTTCTGTAAGCTTTTTGAACAATAAATCCCTTTAGAGATGGTGGGAAATTTCCATAAACATTTCCTGAATAATCTTTTATGTAGTATGGACTATCTGTAATAACATCAGCAACTTTTATGTGAGGGTTATTCAGGCTGTTCTGATAAGACAAAGGAACTTCCCAGTACCTGTACAGCATTCTGTATTTGCCAGATTTTTTAACATCAAAGATATACCGCTCCTCAAGACCTACTGTTTCTCCAATTTCTATTACAGCTGAATACTGGGCTGTAAGGTCGTGAAATAAAAGCCTTAGGTCGTAAAAAAAGGACAGATATATACCTGTAATCCCTGCAATAACAGATAAGAACAAAAGCAGTTTGAACTTTTTTAGCTCTTCCATCAATTCCAGCTAAGGTCTGGCCTCTTTTCAATCTGTTCTTCAAATCTGAGATACTCTAACTTTGAAAACTTAAACAGATTTGCCACAATGTTTGATGGAACAGTATCTATCATTGTGTTAAACTCCTGAATAATGTTGTTGTAGGTGTATCTGTGCCTTGATATCTCTTCTTCAATCTTTTTTATTGCATCGGTAAGCTGTTTTGCAAGCTCTGAGGTTTTTAGCTCAGGGTAGTTTTCAACAGCAACAAGAATGTTTCCTAATATCTGTCTTGACTGCTTCTCTATCTCTGATATTTCAGAAGGTGTAGTTGCACCTAATATCTGACTTCTCAGCTGAGTTATCTTCTCAAATGTCTCTTTCTCAAATGAAGCATAATTTTTTACTGTGTCAACAAGCTGTGATAACATGTCAAGTCTTTTTTTCAGTGCAACCTTTATCTGACCGAGGGTTGCCTGGGAACCATTCTTTAGGGTCATAAAACGGTTATAAACGGTAATACCGTAAAAAACAATTCCTATCACTATACCCAAAACTATTATTTTTAGCATCTTATCCCCTTTTTCTTATATTATTTAAAATAAAGTTAAATTCTGAGGATTAAAAAAACAAATGAAAGTAAGGCTGAACAGATTTATAGCCCAGTCTGGATACTGCTCAAGGAGAAAAGCGGACGAGCTTATAAAGGAAGGAAAAGTAAAGGTAAATGGTCAAAAGGTCTTACAGCTGGGGCTGAAAATAGACCCAGAAAAAGACCGGGTAGAAGTGGAAGGAACGGCAATAAAACCTGAAAACAAAAAAATATACATAAAAATTTATAAGCCTGTCGGTTATCTGACTCAGCTGGGCAGAGATAGATTTGGTAGAAAAACACTGACAGACCTGTTTAAAGAAACAGGTATAAAAGAGAGGCTGTTTCCTGCTGGAAGACTGGATTACAACAGTGAAGGACTGCTTGTCCTTACAAATGATGGTGATTTTGCCAATCTTCTGATGCATCCAAGAAAAAAGATACCTAAAAAGTACATCGTTGAAGTGGAAGGAAGGGTAAATGCAGAAACTTTCAACAGGATGAGAAAGGGGAAAAAACTGAAAGATACATACCTGAAACCTGATGAGATTAAACTGCTCAAAAAAAAGAGAAACTCAACAGTCATAGAAATCACTATACACTCAGGACAGAAAAGAGTTGTGAGGAGGTTTATGGCTTCATTTGGGCATCCTGTCAAAAAGTTATTAAGGATAAGCGTTGGCAGTATCACGATAGACAATATGAAACCTAAGGAATGGAGAGAAATCTCTGAGAAAGAGATAAAAAAAACAGTAAAAATGGCAGCAGCAGAATAATTCAATTATATTAAATAGATATAAGGTTAGGAGGGAGTTTTATGGAAATAAAGATAGAAAAGCCAGAAGATGTTATACCTATAATGAAGGAGTACAGCCTCCCTGATGGTCTTCCCCTGTACAAGGAGTTGAAAGGTTATACTGTTTTAGAGACAGTTCAACCGGGAAAAATAGGAAACGTTTTGTTTATACTTGCAAAAAAAGTAGAGAACGGCAGAGTATCCTATAAAATAATCAGATATTTCAAAACCTTTGGAGATGTGGGGGTTGATGCAGACTTCACCCCCGAAAATATAGACGAAGCTGTCAGAGTAGTGTTCAACACCCTCTCAAAGCATATAATGTAGAAAAATCTACATGATATAAGGTATTGATTTTTTTCATTTTTTGCATATAATACAAATCCCTCAGGTTAGGTTTGTTGGAAATTGCAGCACCTGAGCTGTGTTTCCTCTCATGGCCCTCCTAACCTCCTATTTCTGGCGGTATCGCTTAGATACCGCCCTTTTTATTAATTTTTATTCTTTTTTTAAGGTTGTTCAGAAAAACCATAGCATCTATAGGTGTTATTGAGGCAAGGTCTAAATCTTCTATCTCTTTTATAATCTGTTGATATTCTTTTTCACTGCTATCCTGAACTTCTTCAAATAGTGGTAAATAATCTGCTTTTTTCTGAGAGAGATTTATTATCGCTTCGTCTATTTTTCTTTCTTGCTCTTCTTCTAACTTATAAAGTATCTCATAAGCTCTTTTTATAATCTTTTCTTCAATACCTGCTAATTTGGCCACATGCACGCCGTAGCTTTTGTTTGAGAATCCTTCCATAATCTTGTATAAAAATTTAATGTTTTCACCGTTCTCTTTTACGTGCATATGAAAGTTTTTTACGCCTCTTATCTCCTGTTCTAATTTTGTTAACTCGTGGTAATGAGTGGCAAATAGTGTCTTGGTCTTTTTCTCCTTACTTATGTGTTCAGCAACAGCCCACGCTATAGAAATTCCATCATATGTGCTTGTTCCTCTTCCTACTTCATCAAGAACAACAAAAGACCTCTCTGTTATGTTATTCAGAATGTTTGCCACCTCAAGCATCTCAACCATAAAGGTTGATAGACCTTTTGACAAAACATCTCCAGAACCTATTCTTGTGAAAATACCATCTACAATTCCGATTGTTCCTTTCTTTGCAGGAATAAAAGAACCTACCTGAGCAAGCAGTATAATGAGAGCAGACTGTCTTATAAAAGTGCTTTTACCTGCCATATTAGGACCTGTAATTATGTGAAAGAAAGATTTTTCGTTCATTATAAGGTCGTTAGGGACGAAGTCTGAAACCGACTCTGATATTACTGGGTGAAATCCTTCTCTTATTTCTATGGTGTATTCTTCTGTTATTTCTGGTCTTATCCATCCCTTTTCAACAGCAATCTCTGCCATAGATTGAAGAACATCTATTATTCCTACATTTCTTGATGTCTCCACAATAATGTCTGAAACAAGGGAAATCTCCTCCCTCAATTTCATAAATATTTCATACTCAAGAGCTTTTATCTTTTCATCTGCTGTTATTATTTTCTCCTCAAATTTCTGTAGTTCATCTGTTATAAATCTTTCAGCATTTGAAAGGGTCTGCCTTCTTCTGTAATGAGAAGGAACAAATTTCAGGTTTGGTTTTGTTACCTCTATGTAATAACCCATTACTTTATTAAACCCTATTTTTAGGCTTTGTATTCCTGTTTCTTTTTTCTGTTTCTCTTGATAGTCTTTTATCCATTGATTGCCCTTTTCCTTTATTTCTTTAAGCTCGTCTAACTCTTTATTTACTCCTTTTTTTATTAACCCTCCATCCTTTAGATGAACAGGAGGGTTATCTTCTAAGTATCTGTCTAACTTGTCAGTAAGCCAGTCAAAATCTTCTATTTTTGAAAAGATTTCTCTAAGAAATGGTGATTTAACTTGAGACTGTAATCTTTTTAACTTTTGCACCTGCTTAAGGGACTCCCTAAAAGCCACCATATCTCTGGGGGACATAGTTCCTGAAGATATTTTTGATATTAGTCTTTCCATGTCAAAAATCTCTTTCAAGATTTCTCTTAACTTTTCCCTTAAGTCAGAATTGTTTACAAACTCTTCAACTGCATCTTGTCTTTCTTTTATTAGTTTTGAGTTTTTTAGAGGATGGAGTAGAAAAAATTTTAGCTTTCTTCTACCCATTCCCGTTAATGTTCTGTCTATTACTTTAATTAGAGGAATGTTGCCTTCTGTGGCATACACTATTTCTAAATGTTTCTGAGCTGAGTAGTCTAATTTCATATAAATGTCATCCCTGTAAGGTCTCAGAGAAGATATAAAAGGGAGAAATGATTTTTGAGTAATTTTTGAGTATTTTAATATTGCAGCTGCAGCAATAACAGCATCTGTCTCATCACTGCTGAAACCAAAAGATGAATAGTGGTATGTTTTGAAAAACTTTAATAGCTCCTCTAACGCTTCTTCAGAAAAGAAATCCTGACTAACTGGTGTAAAAAATATATGTCTGAAATTTTCTTTCAGTTTTTCTGTGCTTACTTCTTCTGGGACTAAAATTTCTCTTGGCTGAAATTTACCTATAAATGAAACTAAACTATCGTAATCCATTATAGAAGCAAAAAACTCTCCAGTTGAAAGATTTAAAAATGCCACACCATATTTATTACCAGAAGGAAACACAGCAGTAAGTGCTGATTTTAACTTTTCATTTTCAAAGTATGTTCCGGGAGTAATAACCCTGATAACATCTCTCTTTACAATACCTTTAGCTTTTGAGGCATCCTCTAACTGTTCGCAGATAGCTACTTTGTGCCCTTTGGAAACAAGTCTGCTGATATAACTGTCTGCTGCATGATAGGGAATTCCGCACATAGGGATGTACTGGGATTTTCCTACTTTTTTTCTTGTCAGGGCAATGTTTAAATCCCTTGCTCCTATATACGCATCTTCATAAAACATCTCATAAAAGTCTCCAAGTCTGTACAGAACAAGGGCGTCAGGATACTCATTTTTTATCCTGTGATACTGGGCAAGCATTGGTGTAACATTTTTTTCTGACATCTTTCTCCTTCTTCCTTTTTTAAACAATATATTACAGTTTCAGCCTGCAGGCCAGAATAGGGTCAGCTCTTACGCCTACAAGGTAAACCCCAAAGTGAAGGTGAGGTCCTGTTGACCTTCCTGTTGAACCTACATTTCCTATAGTCTCCCCCCTTTTCACCATTTCTCCTTCTTTAACAGAGATGCGAGACAGATGGGCATAAAGGGTAAAAAGTCCCTTTCCGTGGTCAATAATAACTGTTTTACCTGTGTAAAATAACTCCTGAGCAAGAACAACCTTTCCTGACAGAGATGCATAAACTGGTGTTCCCTCGGGAGCTACAAAATCAACACCCCAGTGTATAGATTGTTTTTTCCCGTTAATAATTCTCTGGGCACCAAAAGGTGTGGATATCTTTATCTTTTTTAAGGGTTTTAAAAAAGTATCTTCTCTGTATTTTTTGGGTGATACTGTAGTAAGAATACTTCTCAGTTTTTTGTATTCTTCCTCTATTCTTCTTAAAACTTTCTCCGTCTTTTTTCTCTCTTTTACAGTTATCCTTGAAACCGGATAAAACTTTTCCCTAATTTTTATAAATTTTCTATAAATTACTTTACCTTCCTTAATTACATTCAGTATGGCTATATTTTTACAACCATAAGGTATTACAAAAAAACTTTTTTTACCTGTTACAGGGAAATGAAAACTTCCTGCATTGCACTTTATTTCCAATTGGGTGTTTTCCCAATCTACTATCTTTATTACATTAAGTCCAGCTGGATAAAAGTTATGTGACTTTATTTTTATCTCATAAGATAGGGCTTTACTACAAACAATTAAAAATAAAACAATAATTCTCATGATATTTAGTATAATCTATTTCATGGACAAAAACACATTTATTAAAGTTTTGAACATTCTTGAAAAGGAGTTTCCAAAATGGAGTGCTCCTGTAGTTTCCCTTATGGCAAAGAGGGACAAAAGAACCCCTTTCCAGATACTGATATCAACAGTTATCAGTCTCAGGACAAAAGATGAAGTCACTGCAAAAGCTTCAGAGAGACTATTTAAAATAGCAGACAATCCTTATGACATGCTGAAGCTGTCTGAAGAAGAAATAGCAAAAGCTATATACCCGGCAGGATTTTATAGAAATAAAGCAAAAACCATAAAAAGAATATCAGAGATTATTGTAAGAGATTATGGAGGTAATGTTCCCGACAGTTTAGAAGAGCTCCTGAAACTTCCCGGTGTAGGAAGAAAAACAGCAAATTTAGTGCTGGCACTTTCCTTTAAAAAGTCTGCCATCTGTGTTGACACGCATGTTCACAGAATTTCCAACAGGCTTGGATTTGTAAAAACGAAAACTCCAGAGGAAACTGAAATAGAGCTGATGAAAAAGGTTCCCCAGAAATACTGGAACAAAATAAATGACTTGTTTGTAGCCTTCGGCCAGACTATATGTAAACCTGTATCTCCCCTATGCTCAAAATGTCCTGTATCCAAGATGTGTGAGAAGATTGGAGTCAATAAAAGCCGTTAGATATTTTTCTTTATCTCGTTAAACTTTTTCAGAACATCAATAATCCTTCCATCACCACTGAACGCTTCTAACTGGGGTGGTGTTTCTTCTGATTTACTATTCTTCCTGTCCAATATTCTGTAAACAGCGATAAACCCTGCTAAAAAGCCTATCAAAAACTTTATTAAATCTCTCATCTAAATCTCCCTGTATTTGTTTGTTATTGGCATTCTTCTATCTTTTCCAAAGCCCCTCGGTGTTATCCTTATTCCTACCGGGGCCTGTCTTCTTTTGTATTCGTTTCTGTCAATCATCTTTATAACCTTTTCAACACTTTTCTTATCAAACCCTTTTTTTGCTATATCCTCTGCTGATATATCCTCTTCTACATACATATATATTATCTCATCTAATATAACATAAGGCAGCAGCTCATCCTCATCTTTTTGACCAGGTTTAAGTTCAGCAGATGGCGGTTTTTCTAAAACCCTCTGAGGTATAACAGGAGATATGCTGTTTCTGTACTGGGCAAGTTCATAGACCTTTGTTTTGTATACATCTTTTAAAACTGCAAATCCTCCAACCATGTCTCCATAAAGTGTGGCATAACCAACACTCATCTCAGACTTGTTTCCTGTAGCTAAAACAATCCATCCAAACTTGTTGGAAAGTGCCATAAGGAGATTTCCCCTTATCCTTGCCTGCAGGTTTTCTTCTGTAATGTCAGGTTTTAAACCTTCAAAAACAGGTTTTAGCTCAGACAGATACTTCTTAAAAATATCTGTTATAGGAAGTGTAAAGGTCTGTATTCCAAGATTTTCTGCAAGCTGAAGGGCATCTTCTATACTTTCCTTTGATGTGTACTGGGAAGGCATAAGCACCCCCTTAACATTATCCTTTCCAAGAGCATCAACTGCTATAGTTGCAGTCAGAGAGCTGTCTATACCTCCACTGAGACCTATAACAACCTTTTCAAAGTTATTTTTATGTATGTAATCTCTCAATCCTGTAACAAGTGCCCTGTAAACCTCTTCTACTTCTGTTAAATCCATCTCCACTCTCTGGGGAACAGTCTCAAACTTATCCTTTATCCTGTAATCTAAAAATACCTCCACAACCCTCTCTTCTCTCTTATACATAGCTCTCAGATTTCTAAGTCTGTTGTCTTTCAGCTGTTTTCTAAATATTGCATCAAGGTCTAAGTCAGATATGATAAGGTCTTCTTCAAATGCTTTTCCTTTTGATACTATAAATCCATCTGGGTCAACAACAAAGCTGTTTCCGTCAAACACAAGCTCATCCTGTCCCCCTACAAGATTTACGTAAGCAATAGATATCAGATTGTCCCTTGCCCTTACCTTCAGCATATCCTCCCTTTCTTTCACTTTCCCTACATGATATGGAGAGGCATTTATGTTAATAACAAGCTCAGCTCCTTCAATTGCCTGAATGTTTATGGGATTTTCTGGATACCATATGTCTTCACAGATGGACATTCCTATCTTGTATCCTTCCACATTCAGAATAACTATTTCGTTTCCCCTCTGAAAATATCTTACTTCGTCAAAAACACCGTAGTTAGGAAGGAAATTCTTGTGGTATTTAGCAACAACCTTACCGTCAAGTAAAACAGCAGCAGCATTATATATGTCATCTTTCCTGTCTACAAATCCAACGATAGATATTATATTCTTGCTCTCTTCAGCTATCCTCTGGAGGCACTGTAGATTTCTGTTTATAAAGCTGGGCTTTAGCAACAAGTCTTCAGGGGGATAACCTGTTATGGCAAGCTCAGGAAATGCAATAAGGTCAACATCTTTTTCCCGGGCTTTCTTTATAAACTCAATTATCTTTTCTGTATTTCCCTCAAGGTCACCAACAGTAGCATTTATCTGAGCAAGGGCAATTCTGAACTTTTTCATAACAGTCTCCTGATGTTTTTTCACACTAATATACTATATTTAAAGATAAACCGTAATTTACGAAAAAGAAATAAATTAATAATTATTAAGGATTAATACGATGAAAGAAGTTTATCTTGGAAGACAACCTATATTGGACAGGAACATCAAAATTATTGGTTATGAATTATTATTTAGGGATAAAGAAGAGAATTACGCAATAATAAAAGACTCTATTGAAGCAACTGCAAGAGTAATAGTAAATCTCCTCACATACATGGATTTCAAAGACATTATTAATAATAAATTAGGATTTATAAATGTTACTCCAGAATTTATTGAAGGAGAACTTCTTGACCTGTTACCAGAAGAGAAGATTGTCCTTGAAATATCAGGCATAGAAAGGGTAAATAAGTTTGTTTTAGACAGTATAATAAACGTTAAAGAAAAGGGCTATAAAATTGCCCTTGATGACGTCAAATTCACAGAAATTATTACACCCCTCTTAAAAAATGTCGATTACGTAAAGCTAAATATCAAGAACTTCAATGACATACAACTGAAAGAGATTGTTGATTTCCTGAAAAGATACAGTGTTAAGCTTATTGCTGTAAAGGTTGAAACTGAAAAAGATTTTTTGCTTACAAAAGAGTTAGGATTTGATTACTTTCAGGGATTTTTCTTTGAAAAACCCACTATCAAGAAAGAAAAGAAAATCTCCAGCTACAAAATAGCACTTCTTAACATACTCAAGTTATCTATACTTGAAAAAGAGATTGAGGAAATAGAAAAAATTATAAAAGGTTATCCAGACCTTACTTACAAACTTCTAAAATATGTGAACAGCCCTTTTTTCTATATGAGAACTAAAATCAGCACAATAAAACAGGCATTATCAGTATTAGGATATACGAACATTCAAAAGTGGGCTATACTGCAGCTTTTTGCATCAGAAGGGGGAGACATAAAATCTAACCCCCTTTTAGAGCGGGCAGTAATACGAGGTAAGATGATGGAAGTTCTTATGTCAAAAATAACATCTGACATAAACAAAATTGAAAAGTCTTACATAACAGGTATGTTATCTCTCCTGGATGCTATTCTTCATAGACCTATAGAACAGATTTTAGAAAGTCTATACATAGATGAGGAAATCAAAGAAGCTATTTTAGAAAATAAAGGAAATTTAGGGTATATTTTAGGAGCTATTACTTCTTTAGAAAAAGACCAGATAGACACAGCAAAGGATTATCTGAAAAATGTAAATCTCGGCATTGAAGACCTTCTGTCAGCTGAGCTTGAGGCCATCACATTTTACGAAAACTTTATGGAAACTCAGTAACATCCGTCTTATAATTTTTAAGTAATCAAAATCTGTGGAGGTTTATAATGGATTTGAAGATATATGCTGAAAATTTAGCAAAAGCTGCAAAAAATTCACAGAAAAGCCTCAGAAAGATAAACACAGAAATAAAAAACAAAGCCCTGCTCAGAGCAGCAGATCTGATTTTAGAAAACAAAGAAAAAATAGAAGAGGAGAACAGAAAAGACCTGCAGAAAGCAGAGAAAAAAGGATACTCCAAAGCTCTCCTTGACAGATTAGCCCTTAACGAAAAAAGGATTAAAGGTATGGTTCAGGTTTTAAAAGATGTGGCATCTCTCCCTGACCCTGTTGGACAGATTATATCAATGTGGACAAGGCCAAACGGTCTAAAAGTAGGCAGGATGAGGGTTCCTTTAGGAACAATAATGATAATCTACGAGGCAAGACCAAATGTAACTATTGAAGCAGCCGCCCTTTGTATGAAATCTTCCAACGCGGTTTTACTTAAAGGAGGCAGTGAAACAATAAACTCAAACAAAATACTCGTTGATATACTGAAACAGGCTGCAAAAGAGACAGGTTTTCCAGAAAATGCAATACAGTTTGTAGAAACTACAGAAAGGGAAGTGGTAAATCACCTGCTCCAGTTAGACCAGTACATAGATGTTGTCATACCAAGAGGTGGAGAAGGTCTTATAAGGGCTGTATCAGAAAAAGCAAAAATGCCTGTAATAAAACATTACAAAGGTGTGTGTAATTTATACATTGACAACGAAGCAGACATGGAAAAGGCACTGAACATTGCATACAACGCAAAAGTCCAGAGACCTTCTGTATGTAACGCCATTGAAAACCTTATTGTTCACAAAGATATTGCAGAAGATTTTCTGCCAGAGATTGCCTATTACTACGGCAAAGCAGGTGTTGAGATGAGGTGTGACGAGCTGTCTTACCAGATACTCAGCACTCATCCAAAAGCACACGACACAGAGATTGTTCCTGCAAAGGAAGAGGATTTTTATGAAGAGTTTCTTGACCTTATTATCGCCGTAAAAGTTGTAAACAGTCTTGATGAAGCAATAGATTTCATACATAAATACGGTTCAAACCATTCTGAATCAATAGTGACTGAAAATTACACAAAAGGTATGAGATTTATCAATGAAGTGGACAGCTCTGCTGTTTACATAAATGCATCCACAAGATTCACAGACGGAAATGAGTTTGGCCTTGGAGCTGAGATGGGAATATCAACAGACAAGATACATGCAAGGGGTCCCATGGGATTGGAAGAGCTTACCATTCCAAAATTTGTCATATTTGGAGATGGACAGATAAGAGATAACTTTGGTATTCCAAAAGAAGAGCAAGAGATAGAGATAAACAAAGAAGCGTGTGACTTAAGGTGAAAAAATGAAAACAATAAACCACTTTTTAGAAGCAAAAAAGGAAGGGAAAAAGATAATAATGGTCTCTACATACGAGTTCTGGTCTGCAAAAATATGTGAGGAGGCAGGAGTTGACTGTATTCTTGTAGGGGATTCTGCAGGAATGGTTATTCAGGGGCTTGACACAACAATTCCTGTAACTGTTGAGGATATGATTTATCACGGGAAAGCTGTAAGAAGGGGAGCTCCCAACTCTTTTATCGTAATTGATATGCCTTTCCTCAGTTATCAGGTTTCTGTAGAGGAAGCTGTCAAAAATGCAGGAAGGATTATGAAAGAAACAGGGGCCAACGCTGTAAAGTTAGAAGGGGGAAGAGAGGTATCTGGAACTATAGAAAAACTTGTCTCTGCTGGTATACCTGTTATGGGGCATTTAGGCCTTACTCCCCAGTCTGTTCATGCCTTAGGAGGTTATCGTGTTCAGGGAAAAACACAGGAACAGCAAAAAAGAATAATAGAGGATGCCAAAATATTGGAGCAGGCGGGAGTTTTTGCTATTGTATTGGAAGCTGTTCCATCAAACCTTGCAAAAGAGATAACAGAGTTTATAGAGGTTCCCACCATAGGAATAGGAGCTGGAAAGTTTACAGACGGTCAGGTTTTAGTATTCCACGACATGATGGGATTTTTTGACAGGTCTCCAAAGTTTGTCAAAAGATATGTAGAAGGGAAAAAGCTGTTTAAAGAAGGATTGAACAGCTTTATAAATGAAGTTCAGGCAGGAACCTTTCCCGGTAAAGAACATACTTATGATTAGAATATCCACAGACTTCAAAAAAGCAGAAGAAGTTTTAAAAAGCGGAGGGATTGTTGTAGCTCCTACAGACACACTTTACGGAATTCTTGCAGATGCATTAAATCCTGAAGCAGTAGAGAAGGTTTACAAACTGAAAAAAAGAAAAGGGAATAAACCTGTTATTGTCCTTATACCTTCTGTAGAATATCTGAAGCTGTTTGATGTTTATCCTAAAAAGGAAGAGATTAAACTGCTAAAACACGGCGGAATTACTGTGATTATACCACTTAAAGACAGCAAAAAGTTTTTCTATCTCCACAGGGGAGCAGGCAGCATAGCATTTAGAATACCAAAGAAAGAAGAGCTTATAAAACTGATGAAAAACATAAAAAAACCATTGATAGCCCCCAGTGCAAACCCAGAAGGAAAAAATCCTGCAAAAGATATAGATGAAGCTGTTGCCTACTTTGGTGACAGTATAGACCTGTACATTGACGGAGGGAAGATAAAAAGCAGTATCCCATCAACGATAGTCAGAGTAAACTCTCAGGTTCAGATAATCAGAGAAGGCTCTGTCAAAAAAGAGCATATAGATAAAATTATAAAATCAGTATAAATTATATTTAGTAATAAAAACTATTATTCTACACAAATGGTGGAGGGAATTATGAAAAGATTAATGCTTATAACATGTCTGTTTTTGAGTTTTACCAGCTTTGGAAGCGAAGCAAAAAAGCTGTTCAAAAAATACGGATGCGAAGGATGCCACGCAGACTATGGAATAGTTGCAGGCCCCAGCTTTTACATGATTAAGGAAAAATATCTTAAAAAATTTAATGGAGATACAGAAGCCCTGAAAAAATATCTGTATCAGACAATCCGAAAAGGAAGCTCAGGAAAATGGTTTGATTTTCTTGATATGAAAATGCCTTCTCATCCCCAGATAAAGGAAGATGAGATGAAGATTATCATTGATTATATTGCTTCCATACCAGAGCCTAAAAAGGGGAAATAATCCCCTATACAAGTCTGTTTCTCTGAGCTTCTGTTATTGAAGCTGCAATACCAATATCCCTTGGAAATTCTGTTCCCCTGTTTGTTGTTCTTATCTCTAATCTGTCTGTCCCAAAATAATCCTTTATAATCTCTATTGCTCTGTCCATATCAAACTCATTGCAGGAGAATATATCAATAGAGAAGTAGTTCTTTTCAGGAAATGTATGAATGCTTATATGACTTTCTGCAATAATCACAAACCCAGAGACACCCCAGTCTTCTGGTTTTTCTCCACCGTCATACTTGAACACGTATGGAGGCATTATTTTGGTCATGTTAATCTCTTTAGGAAGCATGTCTAAAAAGTCTGTTATAGCTTCTACACTGGCTAAAACTTCATAATTTGCATCGTAGCCATCAACCATCAAATGGGGTCCAAATCCTATCAATCCACCAGTCCTCCATAATTTATTTCCAAAATATAAAAGATATACCAAACATCCCCAATTGTAAAGAATTTTTTCACAGAAAAGTAGCAGCTTTTATGACAGTAATCATCAATTTTTAACTATTTTAGCATAAATTTCTTTACGGTTAATAAAAACTAACTAAAGGAGGTGAACCAAATGGCACAAACAGTGAAAAAAGATTTAGACGTAAGATTTGTAGAAGCTCCTTACAGATGTAAGTGTGGTAAAGAAGGAAAAGAGGTTATCGTAGTAGCAAACAATGTTGGAGTGTTAGACACAAAATGCAGAGAATGTGGCAGAAGAATACTTGAGCTGAGGATTTTGGAAAATGAAGCAGTTGCCCAGTAACACAAAAGAAGGTTATACTTACTTTCATGAGAGAAAAAAAGTTAGGGCTATGGGAAGCTGTTTCTATGGCTGTTGGCACCATGATAGGTGCTGGCATATTCTCCATATTAGGAGTTGGTGCTCAGATTTGCGGGAGTAACCTTCCTGTCGCCTTTATCATCGCTGCTTTAGTCTCCTTTTCTGTTGCTTATTCCTACGCAAAATTAGGCTCTGTGTTTGTCTCTAACGCCGGTCCCATTGAGTTTATTATCAGAGGAATAGGAGATAATGCTGTAACAGGAATGCTCAGTATTCTTATGTGGCTCAGCTATGTCGTATCTATATCCCTTTTTGCTAAAGCCTTCGCAGGATATTTTCTTGCACTTTTACACCTGCCTTTAAGCAATTTATATGTGACTGTCATAGAAGGTTTAGTGATACTTTTTTTTACAGCTTTAAACTTCTTTGGAGCAAAAGCTGTTGGAAAAGCCGAGTTCTGGATTGTTCTGATTAAGCTTTCCATACTTCTGTCTTTTGTTGTTTTAGGAATCTGGAGTATCAATCCTGAATTTATAAAGCCTGTCTTTAGCGAGAAAGAAATTGTTCACACTTTCTTTGCCGCATCAGTTCTTTTTCTTACCTATATGGGATTTGGGCTGATAACAAATGCTTCTGAAAATATTCAAAATCCTGAAAAAACAGTTCCAAAGGCAATATACATAAGCATTATTATTGTGGCTTTTGTGTATATCTCAGTTGCATTAGTTGCTTTAGGTAATTTAGGATTTGAAGGACTGATAAAAGCCAAAGAGTATGCCCTTGCAGAAGCGGCAAAACCATTTCTTGGGAGTATTGGATTTACACTTGTAGCCATTGGTGCACTGTTTTCAACCTCTTCTGCCATAAATGCAACCCTTTACGGCGGAGCAAACATAGCTTATGTTCTTGCAAAAAAAGGACATCTTCCAGAGGTTTTTGAGAGAAAAGTGTGGTTTAACGAGCCAGAAGGCCTCTACATCACTGCTGTTTTAAGTATGCTGTTTGCATCAGTATTTGACTTAAATGGGATATCTTCTCTTATAAGCTTTGTTTTTCTAATCATATACCTGTTTGTTATAGCTTCCCATTACAGACTGATTGATAAAGTTAATGGAAACAAAATGTTGATTATCACAAACTTCATCCTGATATTGAGCATCTTTATAACTCTTGTTATATACCAGTGGAAAAACCAGAAGGACAGTTTTTACACTGGTTTTATACTGGTTGTATTAGCATTTATTTTTGAAGTTTTTTATAGAATGTTAACAAAAAGAAAGTTTGAAAAAAGAGGTTACCGTAAGTTTTCTATAAGATTACCCTTTTTATGAAGCTCTCAAAAACTGCCCTGTTTTTCTTAACCATAGCGATAAACAGAAGTCCCGTGATAAGACTGTCGTAATAGGCATTATGTCTGTGGAATACTGGTATATTGTATCTGCGGGCAAGTTCTTCTAATGAAGTTTGCTCCTGATGAACAATCTGTCTGTATCTTTTTCTTTCTGCATAAAAAGCAAAATCCCTCAAATCTATGTAGGGGTTGAGGATGGGAAATCCATAAAGTTTCTGTGTATATCTGGAAAGCATCTTTATATCAAAGGTAACAAAATAACCTACAATAACTGTTCCCTTTATAAACTGCAAAAATTCAGGAAGAATTTCTTCTATGGGAGGGGCATCTTCTATCTCAGAAGGAGTTATGCCGTGCACCAATATACTTTCCTTTTTTATATCTGTTGAAGGTTTTACAACCCGGTAAAAGCTGTCTCCCAATGAGATTTTTAGATTTTTTATCTTTACTCCGCCAAAGGATATTATCTCATCTTTTGAAATATCAAGACCTGTTGTCTCTAAATCTATAGAAGAAAATGTTATTCTGTCTAAGCTTTCTTCTTTTATCTCCTGATAAAATTTCTGAAAGTGTGGATTATTCCTGTATCTGAGTATCTTCAGTTTTTTCAGCAGATTCATAATTATACTCTTAATCTAAAATGAACACCTATCATCTCCTGAAATCTTTTAACCACCTTGAAAGCATCTTTTAATAAGTCTTTCTCCAGTTTTGTAAGCTCCTTTGGTTTTATGTAGTTGTCTGGGGATTTACCTTCAGACAGTTTTTTTAGCTGAAATTTCAGCCTCAAGTTCTGCATAAACTTAAAACTTTCTATCAGCTCTTCTGAGAGGGTCTGTCCTATTTTATTTTTTAGCTTTCTTATCCTGTCAATAGTATTTGTATCAGATATTTTGTTTTCTAAAGACAGTATTCTGATTCCGTGAACTATAGGGAAAATTCCACCTTTTTTTATGTCTAACTCATCCCTGTGTTCCCCTGATTTTTCAACAATAAAATCCCTGAAAAATCCAACAGGAGGTTCTATCTCAAGATTTTTCATAGCCATAACAACGAGAAAGTTTTTGTTTTCCTCCACTTGATTAAATATGTATCTTCTCAGATTTTCAGAGATTTCTGCCCT
>JALSNI010000044.1 GCA_026987075.1 Persephonella sp.
AGTTTTTTTCCACTCTTCGTAAGACATGTTCCACTCAGGATTTGACGCCATCACTTTACCGGGGCACTCAGGAAACCCTATTTTAAGGAGAATATTTATAATCTTCTCTCCTAACTTTAAAAATTCATCCTTCTCATTTTCATTTAGATAAACTATACAGTTGTCTATGTCTGTATTAATGGTCTGCTCCTTTCTGCCTTCACTGCCTAAAACCATAAACACAAAATCACTATTTATCTCAGAATTATTCAGGGCAATATTAACGGCCTTTTTCACAAACCTGTCGTTGATTTCAGATATATACTTTTGGAGTATCTCTATATCCTTTCCTGTTTTGAACATTGTTGAAACTGTATCTTCAAGACTGAAATAAATCTCTCTCAGCTCCTCAACCTCTCTTGCCTTGTCTATCTGTGAGGCAAGATGAACAATACTTTTTGACTGCTTTATAAATATGTCTCTATCTTCAATAACACCTATTACTTTACCTTCCCTTAAAACAGGAAGCCTTTTTATATTTTTCTGAATCATCTTTAAAACAGCTTCAAAAACAAAGTTGTCATCTGATATGGTCTCAACAGGATATGATTTAATCTGCTTCACATAAACATCTTTAGGGTTTAAATTTTTAGCAAGGACTTTTTCTTTTAAGTCTTTGTCTGTTATGATACCTTTTAGTTTGTTTTCATCTCCAACCAAGCAGTAAGATATATTCTTCTCTGACATCTTTTTTGCGACGGCAGGCACTGTGTCTGTGTCTATGCAGAAAACAGGTGGTTTTAAAGGAAATTCAGACACAGGGAGAATAGAAACATTACTTATTTCATCTAATGCTCTTTCTGTGTAAGCCTCCGACAGTTTTTTTATCGTTGTTTTTGTAAAATACTCTTTTATATCTGGGTGGGAGTTTACTATCTGGAGAAAAAGTTCTTCAGGAAGTAGTAAAACAATGCTATCCTCTACAGATTTTACTGTAAAATCGTTTGGTTGATTGAAAATCAGAGCAGTATCACCAAAAAAGTCCCCTTCTTCTAAAAAATCAACACTGCTTCCGTCCTTTTTCAGGACAAAGGCTCCTTTTACTATTAGATAAACATTTTCAGGCTTTTCTCCCTCCCTTATAACAACTGTTTCCCGTGGAATGTAATCAATTAAAGCCTTTCTTGATAAGAAATCTATCTCAGATTCTGACAGGAAAGAAAAAGGTTTCGTATTTTTAAGCAGCTTTTTAATATCAAGCGACATTTGCACACAAGGGGGCAAAAGCCCCCACTCTTTTTATTCTGCTCCTATACCAAGATACTTTCTTACTTTCATCTCTTCAAACTTCTCTTCTGCCTCCGGCTCTCTCGTCATCAGAGAAACAACAATACCAACAACAAATGCCAGCGTCATAGACACAATAGCTGGATTTTTGTATGGGAATACAGGCTCAGGATTTCCAAGAATATCAACCCAGATTGTTTTACTGAGGATAATGAGCACTACAGACAGGAACAGTCCTGTTGCCATACTTGCTACAGCTCCTGCTGTTGTAAATCTTTTCCACACTATAGACATTAAAAGAGCCGGGAAGTTTGTTGATGCTGCTATGGCAAAAGCAAGTCCTACCATAAATGCAATGTTCTGATTTTTAAATGCTATTCCTAAAACTATAGCTGTGATACCAAGTATCAGAACTGCAACCCTTGTAATCTTAACCTCCTGCTCCTCTGAAGACTCACCTTTTCTAAACACTCCAACATAAAGGTCGTGAGACAGGGCACTGGCTCCTGCAAGGGTTAATCCTGCAACAACAGCCAAAATAGTAGCAAAGGCTACAGCTGCAATAAATCCAAGGAATGCATCTCCACCAAGAGCCTGAGCCAGCAGTGGAGCTGCCATATTTCCACCTTTTCCTATAGATGTAATCTTTTCAAGACCAACTAAAACAACTGCTCCAAAACCAATTACAAAAGTAAGAATGTAGAAGTATCCTATAAACCCTGTTGCAAAGAACACAGACTTTCTTGCCTCTTTAGCATCAGGAACAGTATAAAATCTCATCAGAATGTGGGGCAGACCTGCTGTTCCAAACATCAGAGCAAGACCAAGGGATATAGCATCTATCGGATTGGATACAAGTCCTCCCGGTTTGAGCCATTTTTCACCTGCTGTTTCTTTAACGCTCTGGAAAAGGCTTTCTGGAGAAAATCCAAATTTTGCCAGCGTCCATATGGTCATAATAGTTGCTCCACCAAGTAGAAGGACAGCTTTTATTATCTGAACCCATGTTGTTGCAAGCATTCCACCAAACAGAACATACGTAATCATTAAAGCTCCTATGATAACAACAGCAAGCTCATAGGGAATTCCAAATACAAGCTGTATAAGCTTTCCTGAACCAACCATCTGAGCAATCAGATAGAGAATAACAACTGCTACAGAACCAAGAGCAGCAAGGATTTTTATAGGTTTGAGCTGAAGTCTATATGCAACAACATCTGCAAATGTATACTTACCTAAGTTTCTGAGAGGCTCTGCAATGAGGAACATTATAACAGGCCATCCAACCAGAAAACCTATAGAGTAAATCAGACCATCATAACCTTTCGTTGCAACCATACCAGCAATTCCAAGGAATGAAGCAGCACTCATATAGTCTCCTGCAAGTGCCAGTCCATTTTGGAAACCTGATATACTTCTACCTGCAGCATAAAATTCTGTAGCCGTCCTTGACCTTTTGGCAGCCCAGTATGTTATTCCCAGTGTTGCTGCTATAAAAAAGAGGAAAAATGCAACAGCCACTGGGTTCATCCCAACAATGGCTTCATTTCCTGCGAGAGAAGGTAAAGAAATAGTTAGCAACCCTGCCCATGTATATATTATTTTTTTCATTGTTTACCTCCTGAATTTTTCTCTAAGCTGTTTTACCATTGGGTCGTAATTCTTGTTAGCCCAGTAAACATAAAGACCTGTAAGCACCCATGCAGCTATGATTACTCCAATACCTATAGGAATACCAACAGTTGTAGCACTTCCTTCAGAGATAGGCTGTCCTAAAAACTCCTTACCGTAAGCGAGAAGGAGTATGAAGGCATAGTAAACAATCAAGATAGCTGCAGTGAATATTAGTGAAACAGTAGTTACTTTTTTAACAAGACTTTGAAAATCAGGGTCTGTTAAAATTTTTTTAAGCTCATCTCTGTTCATTTTTTACCTCCTTATTTATAGGGGGCTTTAAGCCCCCTTTTTTTAATCTTCTAAAGTGGATATATCTCCAAGAGGCATTCCTAACTCTCTTGCTTTTAGAACCCTTCTCATAATCTTTCCAGACCTTGTTTTTGGTAGTTTTTCAACAAACTCTATCTCGTCAGGAACAGCTAACGAACCAAGCTCATGTCTGACGTGCATTTTCAGGTCTTTTATAAGAGATTCATTAGGTTCATGCCCTTGCTTTAGTATCACAAATGCTTTAATAGACTCCCCTTTAACCTCGTGAGGTTTCCCGATAACAGCTGCTTCTGCCACTGCTGGATGGGATACAAGGGCACTTTCAACCTCTGCTGTTCCTATCCTGTGTCCTGATACGTTAATCACGTCATCTGCTCTACCTAAAATCATTATGTATCCGTCTTCATCTTTTGTAGCCAAATCACCTGCAAAATAATAATGGTCTATCTCTGTCCAGTATTTCTCAAATCTTTCAGGCTCTCCCCAGCATGTTCTCAGTGCTGAAGGCCATGGCTGTTTTATTATCAGATATCCAACCTTGTTGGCTTCTTCGGGATATCCTTCTCTATCTACAACTTCAGCCTCAACTCCCCAGAATGGTTTGCCAGCTTTTCCCGGTTTTTGTGGATATGCTGGGACAGTTGTTATCATGTGCCCCCCTGTTTCTGTTTGCCACCAGGTGTCCACTATGGAGCACTGACCCTTACCGATAACTTCGTAATACCATATCCATGCTTCTGGATTTATAGGCTCTCCAACAGAGCCAAGAATTCTTAATGAAGACAGGTCATACTTGTTAGGCCATTCTTCTCCATACTTCATAAACAGTCTGATAGCTGTTGGAGCTGTGTAGAATATGTTCACCCTGTATTTTTCTACTATAGACCACCATCTTCCCGGGTCTGGATAGTCTGGAGCCCCTTCTGCTATAACAGATGTTACCCCAACAGATAGGGGACCATAAACCATGTAGCTATGTCCTGTAATCCATCCTGGGTCTGCTGTGCACCAGTATATGTCGTCTTCATGGATGTCAAACACATACTTTGTTGTTACATGGGTGTAAAGGTTGTAACCCCCAACTGTATGGAGAACACCTTTTGGCTTTCCTGTTGAACCTGATGTGTAGAGTATAAATAATGGGTCTTCTGCATCCATAACTTCTGGTTCACATTCTGAAGACTGGTCTTTTATAAGC
Organism: Persephonella sp.; assembly: GCA_026987075.1. GTDB lineage: Bacteria > Aquificota > Aquificia > Aquificales > Hydrogenothermaceae > Persephonella_A. The sequence continues at coordinate 4,412 of JALSNI010000044.1, forward strand.
TCGTAAAAATCTATTTCCTTTTCTTCAAGCTCATACTCGTCTCCTTCCCTCTGAAGAACTACAATGTTTTCTACAAACTCTAAACCATCAACAGCTTCATCTACAACAGATTTCAGGTCTATCTTTTTTCCTCTTCTTTTTGTCCACGACGACGTTACTACAACTTTTGCCTGTGCATCTTCTATTCTCATCCTGAGAGCATTAGCACTAAAACCTGCATAGACAACAGAATGAACAGCCCCTATCCTTGCACAGGCCAGCATTGTCGCAAGCTGTTCAATAACAAGGGGCATGTATATAACCACTCTGTCCCCTTTCCTTACCCCAAGGGATTTCAGACCGTTTGCTATTTTGTTTACAAGTTCAAGAAGTTCTCCATAGGTGATTTTTATCTCCTGATTGTCTTCATTGGTATAGATGTAGGCAACTTTGTTCCTTTTACCGTTTTTTACGTGCCTGTCTAAACAGTTATAGGTAATATTGAGTTTTCCTCCTATAAACCATTTATATTCAGGAAATTCCCACTCCCTTACCTTGTCCCATTTTTTAAACCAGTGGAGCTCTTCTTCTGCAAGTTTTGCCCAGAAACCTTCAGGGTCTTTAATAGACTCCTGATACATTCTGTCAAACTCTTCTGCAGTAATGTGAGCTTTCTCTAAAACCCTCTGAGGAGGATTATAAACCTTATTAACCTTTAAAAGAACTTCATCCTTGTGCTCTGACATGGCACTTCACCTCCTTAGAATAATATCTGTGCCTGTAAATATAAAACATCGTGGTCTTTACCATCTCTGTCGTCTATCTTGTATTCACCTTTTAGATTTGCCCTGAAACCATCTATCCAGTAAGCAAGACCAATGTAATATTCTGTAACATCATTTCCTGCTATTGAGGAGTCAAAATTCTGATACCTGAGAACAGGTTCTATCTTTCCTATTCCAATCTGTTTGTTAAACAGGTATCCAAACTGGGCATAAATGGCTGTTCCATCATTTGCATATAGATTTCCATAATCATAATTTATATATCCAGCCTCAAAAGTAACAACATCTTTTGATGGCAGTGGATAGTCTATAAACATATCCACAGTCCATGCTTTATAGTCATCAACCCTTGTTGGAGAAGAATAGCTGTCAGCAGCTGCATCCTTCTGGTAATCTATACCTGCCCCAAAGGATACAATTTTTTTCTTTCCAAGGTATGTTCCCTTGTAATAAAAGCCTTCAGAATCAAACAGGTTATACTGAATTCTTCCTGTTATTCTGTAATTATCATCTTTATTAATTGCCACATTATTTGCTGGATTAACTAATGTTTCCACACCGTCAAATATTCCCAGTCTGTAATCAAGGCTTCCTGTTGGCAGAGAAATCAGCCCCATCACTTCAGCCCCATAATCCCTCCACACAAAATTACTCGTTGGAGGAAACTTAACAACTGTCAGGTTGTAATCCAGTCCCAGCAGTGATGTTGCCCCTGTTGCGTTGTTGTGGGAAAATGGCAGGAGTATCTGACCAAAAACAAGGTTAAATTCTTTGGCAAGTTTCAGCCTAATCCATGCGTCCTGTATAAATGTTTTTGTGTCGTTGTCGCTCTTATAACCAATTACATTTCCACTGTTGTCTGTTATGGCTTTATCCTTTCCCATATTCGGATTATCTGTCTCCACGAAGAAATCAACATATTTGTTGATTGTTCCACCAAACAAAATTCTTGCCCTTCTAATGTAGAAATCACTTCTCCAGCCAGAACCGTCAATCTGACCGTCCTGTATCCATTCTCCTCTCAGCTGAAGTAAAAGACTTATCCAGACTGTGCTCTGGTCGTTAATCTTGAATTTTGCAACAGCATTTGCAGGAGAAAAAGATAGAGCTGATGCTAAAACTGCTGAAGATAAAAGAGATTTTGTGAAAAATTTTTTCATCTTGCCCCTCCTTTTAAGAATTTCAAACATTGTTTGAAAAAAATACAGGTTTACGTTTTTTATGTCAAGAGAAGGCTAAAAATTTACTGTTTAGAAAAATATATATTTATCAAAGACTTATGCGTAAAACACTGTTTGATTTTTATTTACTGATGAAAAACGCAAAGGAATAGAAAATAATGTTTGATAAAAATTCAAACATTGTTTGATTATTAGGTGTTATTGGAAGGTATCCATGTATTACAGTTTATATACTTTCAAAATTAAATTTTAATCAAGAGAAAATGTTGGAGCCAAAATTTCTGTTATTTCTTCTGCAGTTTCAACTAATTTTTGCTGAATATCTTCTTTAATTCTTTCTAACGGCATCCTTACAGATGGTGCTATAACAGAGAGGGAGGCAATAGGATAGTAAAACTCATCTCTTACGATAGTTGCCACTTCATTTACTTCTAAACCAATTTCATACTCAACAATAAATCCAATCTCTTTTTTTGCCCTTTTTAGCACTCTACCGGTTGCTGTTTTATCTGCTCTGAATCTTTTTGCCAAAGGTGATTCAACGATAACTGATTTTCTAACAGGTTCTTCATATATGTATATAACGTCTTTTCTGTGTGGTATGGCAATATACACACTTTCGTCTATTTCCTGTCTTAGAACCCTTATTGACTGTTTTGCTTTATTTAAAAATTCAAGACTTTTTATGTATGCATGTTCAAGTTTTATCAGGTTCATTCCTAATCTGTATTTTCCTGTTTCTTCATCAAGCTCTACAATTCCTTTTAATTCAAGGGTTGCCATTATCCTGAACACTTTATTTTTATTTAACTTTAATTTTTTACTTAATTCTGAAACACCTGCTATATATTCTTTCCTTAAGATTTCAATAATGTTTAATGCATCTTCAAGAGCCTGAGTTGCCATAATTTTTACCTGCCAAGAAGGTTGTAGTTATTAATATGGGATTTTATCACACAATGGCAACTCAGGAAAAAAATTACCAGCTGTATTTTGAACCGTACTTCTCTCTCAATATTTTTGCTACACTTACCATATTTTTTAATGCTGGTATCACTTCTTCCCACTGCCTTGTTTTCAGTCCACAATCAGGATTAATCCAGATAAGATTTTTGTCTATTACCTGAACGGTTCTTTCTGCTATTTCAAGCATTTCTTCTACAGGAGGTATTCTTGGTGAGTGAATGTCGTAAACGCCAACTCCTATACCGTGGTCGTAATTAAATCTTTCAAAAGCCTCTATTATTTCACCTTTAGACCTTGAAGCTTCAATAGATATTACATCTGCATCCATTGCATAAATCCATTCTATTATCTCATTAAACTCTGAATAGCACATATGGGTATGTATCTGTGTTGTTTCTTTTACAGTGTTGTTTGTTAGTCTAAATGCTTTCACTGCCCATTTTAAATACTCTTCCTGCTTTCTTTTCTTAAGGGGAAGACCTTCTCTAAATGCAGGTTCGTCTATCTGTATTATCTTTATTCCTTCTTTTTCGAGGTTTAAAACTTCATCTCTTAAAGCAAGAGCTATCTGATATGCTATCTCTTTTTTAGGTATATCTTTTCTATAGAAAGACCAGTTTAGTATAGTTACAGGACCTGTTAACATTCCTTTCATAGGTTTGTCTGTTAGGCTTTGAGCATACACAATTTCTTTTACTGTCATAGGTGCTGGTCTTGAAACATCTCCGTATATTATTGGTGGTCTGACACATCTTGTTCCGTAAGACTGAACCCATCCATTTTTAGTAAATGCAAAACCGTCCATTTTTTCACCGAAAAACTCAACCATATCTGTCCTTTCAAATTCTCCATGCACAAAAACATCAAGACCAAGTTCTTCCTGTATTTCTATCGCTTTTTTAATTTGTTCTTTTATGAAGTTTTCATATTCTTCTACAGTTATCTCTCCTCTTCTGAATTTAGCTCTCATCTGTCTAACTTCTTTTGTTTGAGGAAAACTTCCTATTGTTGTTGTTGGAAATCTTGGAAGGCCAAGCTCTTCAATCTGTTTTTTGTATCTTTCTTTAAAATCGTGTGGCCTTTGAATCTCCTCATTGTCTATATTTTTAACAGCTTCCCTGACTTCTTCATTTTTAAACTCATCTCTTAATGCTTGAAGTGTTTGAGCTGGAATTTCTCTTCCTTCATTTATTATTTCCTTTAAGGTTTTTATTTCCTGTAGTCTCTCATCTGCAAATGATAAAAGACCAATTAATCTATCATCTAAATGTCCTTTTTCTGGCTCTAAAGATACTGGCAGGTGGAAAAGTGGTGCAGAGTTAGATAAAACAATTCTGTCTTCATCTACATATTTTTTTATTTCATCAATTAAAGCTAAAACTTCCTTAAAATCTGTTTTCCAGGGGTCTCTTCCTGATATAACCCCTGCCTGTAGCTTTTTGCCTTTTGGAAAACCATATTTTTTCAAGTTTTCTAAATTTTCATTATTTACAACAAAATCAAGCCCAATTCCTGCAACTGGTAGCTCATTTGTTATTTTTTCAAAATGGTCTAAGCTTTCATAATATGTGTGAACAAAAATTTCTATATCTGTAATACCTTCTGTTATTACTTTATAAGCATCAATTAGTGCATTTACTTTTTCTTCATCTAAATCTAAAACAAGTGCTGGCTCATCAAATTGAACAGCCTTTACACCTTCCTCTTGCAATTCCCTAAGCATTTGATTGTAAACAGATGCAAGCTCTAAAAGCAGTGGTCTAAATTTTTCACTTTCATCTGCTTTTACCATTTTCATAAGCAGTGAGCCTTCCTGTCTTTCGTAAACCTTTGAAAGCATTATGTATGTAAATGCCCCAACTAAAACAGGCTTAGTTTCTACTTCAAATTTTTCTTTTGCCCATTTGTAAGAGATTAATGGTCTGTTTTTAACTAATTTAAAACCACCTGTAAGCTCTGGGACGATGTAGTGATAGTTTGTGTCAAACCATTTTGTCATTTCACAGGCAATAGCATCTTTTGTTCCCCTTGCCATAGCAAAATATCTATCAAGACTGTCTTCTATATTTTGAAATCTTTGTGGAACTGCATTTACCATAGTAGAAATGTCCAAAACAAAGTCATACAGAGAAAAGTCATTTGATGGGACATAATCTAAATTTGCATCTATAACTTTTTTCATTCTTTCAATATCAACTTCTTCTGCTTTTTTTAGCATTTCTTCTTTTGAGATTTCTCCTTTCCAGTAGCTTTCTACTGCCTTTTTAAGCTCTCTGTTTGCTCCAATTTTAGGATATCCAAAAACTGTTGTTTTAATAGCCATCACAACCTCCTTATGCAAATGCAAATTATTTGCAAATATTAAAACACAGATTAATTTCAAATGCAAACCATTTGCAAAAAAATCTGTCAGCTATATTTTTAGATGTGTAAGGTGTTAAAATATTTCAAAAAAGAGGTTTTTAATGGCAGAGCAGAAGTTATCTATTCCAAAAGGCTACAGGAAAACAAAACAGAGGGAAGCTATTCTTAAAGTTTTAGAAAGGGCTGAGTATCCCATCAATGCAGAGCAGATATTCATGGAGCTGAAAAATAGAGGAATTGAGATAAGTCTTTCCACCATATACAGAAATTTAGAGATGCTCACCAAGGAAGGATTAGTAGTAAAGTCATACATGATGAATGAGGACAAGGCAAGATTTGCATTACCAGACAAAAAGAATTACCTTGTGTGTGAAAAGTGTGGAAAGATTGTGATAATTGACAACTGTCCATTTGATAAATTTAAAGAAGAGCTGATAGAAGTTCACGGTTTTGATATAACAGGTCATTCTATAGAGGTTTACGGTGTCTGTCCTGACTGTCAGAAAAAAGGATGAGCTTTTTCTTGAAGAGGCTTACTCACAAGCTCTGAAAGCTTACTCATTAGACGAGGTTCCCATTGGTGCAGTTGTCGTAATTAATGGAGAGATTGTAGGCAGGGGCTTTAACAGAAGGATTACAGACAGCAGTGCTACATCCCACGCTGAGATTGTTGCTATAGAAGATGCCTGCAAAAAAGTAGGAAAGTGGAGGCTTGATGGAGCAACACTTTACGTCACAAACGAACCCTGTTTGATGTGTGCAGGGGCAGTTATGCAGTCAAGGATATCAAGGGTTGTATTTGGTTCCTTAAACGAAAAAACTGGAGCTGTTGTAAGCAAATTTAGGGTTTTTGACGAAAAGGGTTTACCTTTTAAGGTAAAATATGAGTATATTGAACACAAAAAAAGTAAAGAGATTTTAAAAGAGTTTTTTGAAAAAAAACGGGGGTCACATTGGGAAGGATAATTCTAATAACTTTTATTGTGCTGGTGATACTTGTTGACATTTATCTTTTCAAACAAATATTTTTTAAAGAAAATAACATTCCAAAACCTCCCACAGAAACTGTAAAGGTAAAAAAAACTGAAAAAGAACCTGTAAAAACTGAAATAAAAAAAGATAAAACAAAAGAAACAGAAATTAAAAAAGAAGAAATCCTTGATAAAAAACCTCAGGCTGTTCAGCCTAAAAAACCTGAAAATCAGAAAGAAAAAAAATCTGTAGAAAAAGGCAAACCAGCAGAAGGCTACATGGTAGCAAAGGTATTTGTAAATTTAAGAGCTGAACCTGACGTCAACTCAGAGGTTATTACTGTTGTAAAAAAGGGAGATAAAGTAAAAATAATAGGCAAAAAAGCAAATCACTGGAAAAGGGTTCTGTATCCATCAGATGGCAGAGTTTACGAAGGCTGGGTTGACGACCGTTTTTTTATTCCTGAAGAGAGTCCAAAATCTGAGTAATCAATGCTTTATTTTGTGTCTTAGGAACTACAACAGTAATGCCATTTCTGTCCATCACAACGCTAAGACGAAAAATCTCACCATTTCCTTCAACAGTAAAAACATATATTTTTGGAAAAGGCAGTTTACTTTCTGTTGCTTTAGCTTTATGGACAACACGAAAACCATTTTCTTTCAGCAACCTGTTTAAATTTTCTAAAAAAGTACCTATCTGAAAGTGGGAATAACTTCTGCTTATCATTGTGGCACCTGCATTGTTAGACAGTGAAATCCCCCAAGTCCAACAAGTATGTCATAGGCATATATGCCTACTACCTTTCTTTCAGGGAACAACCTCTGCAGTATCTGAAGTGCAATCTCATCATTTTTACAGTTAAAAGTGGGAACAATAACATGTCCGTTTGTTATATAAAAGTTAGCATAGCTTGCAGGAAGCCTATGGGGAGCATCGCTGTCTGGATACTGGTAATAAATAGGCTCAGGCATAGGAAGTGTTACAATTCTAAGTGGCTTTCCATCTGTGTTTGTGAACTTTTTCAGCCTTTCAAAATTCTCCATAAGGGGCTCGTAATTTGGGTCATTTTTATCTTTTTCTACGGCAGTAACGACAGTGTCATACTTTACAAATCTCGTTATATCGTCCACATGTCCATCTGTGTCATCTCCCACTATTCCTTCTTTGAGCCACAGTATTTTTTCTACTCCCAGATATTTTTTCAGATTTTGTTCTATCTCTCCCCTGCTCATCTGCGGATTTCTGTTTTTGTTGAGAAGACAGCTCTCTGTAGTGATTAAGGCACCTTTTCCGTTAACTTCAATAGAGCCTCCTTCCAGAACCATGTTAACATCTATCCTCTTAATGCCTAAAAATTGAGGCACTCTTTCTCCAGCCTTCTGGTCTTTTTCGTAGGGATACTTTTCCCCCCATGCGTTAAATCTAAACTTCAGTGCTACAGTTTCTCCCTTGTTATCTTTAACAAAAACAGGACAGTAATCTCTGCACCACACATCGTCTGTCTCATTTATAAAAATATGCACATTTTCTTTTTTAACCTCTGACACTTCATTTAGTCTGTTAATCAAATCCCTTCTGTCCTCTTCACTGTTTACATTGATAAAAACATTCTCTGACTGAGATATAACAGCTACCATCTTTACAAATGTCTCTCTTGCCTGCTCTAATCTGTCAAAAAAGTTTTCGTAGGAATGGGGATATGTGGTTATTGTTCCCACATGTTTTTCCCACTCTGCAGGTAGTGAATATCTGTTCATTTCTCCTCCTTCAAAAAGTCAGGGAAAATATTTTATCAAAAGAAAAGCAATAGATTTGATAAACCAATTAAGTTATGATTTAAATATTTGTTATGAAAAGATTATCATTTATGGTTTTTGTCATATGGGCTGTAGTTTTTGCTGTAGGATGGAAAGTGTTTCAACTACTCCCCAATTACCAATTTTTCAGCTTTTATGATTATAAAATTGACACAAAGATTCTTGTTATCTTTTTTCTCCAGATAGTTGCAGTAGGAGTGTATTTCCATCTTTCCCAAAAAGAAAAAGTAAAAGATGCATTCCTGAGGTCTTTTATATTTAACTTCCTGATATACATGGTTTACTTTCTCCTTATATGGAGGGCAAATACTGTATGAAAGTAGTTTTAACCGGAAAGCCGGCAATAGGCAAAACAACTGTGATAAAAAAAATTGCCCTTCAGCTGAAAGGAAAGGCAGAAGGTTTTTACACTGAAGAGTTCAGAGACAAAGAAGGAAAAAGGGAAGGGTTCTATGTGATAACCCTTGATGGAAAAAAGACTCTTCTTGCCAGTAAAAATATAAAAACTCCCTTCAAAGTAGGCTCTTACAGTGTTAACTTGGAAGAATTTGAGGAAACTGTCCTTCCCGCTTTAAAAAGGGCACTCAACAGCAGAAATATTATTATCATTGATGAAATAGGTAAAATGGAATTATTTTCAGATAGATTTGCCCAGATTGTGAAAGATATCTTTTCTGACGAAAATACAACGGTTATTGCAACAGTCCCTATAAAGAATATACATCCTGTTGTAAGCTGGATAAAGAAAAGACCTGATGTTCTGCTGTTTGAGGTTGATTATAAAAACAGAGATACATTACCACAAAAAATATTAAACATACTGGAGAAACATTGAAAGGAAAAGTAGTCTTACTTGGAACATCTTCTGCAATGCCAACACCTGAAAGAAACAACAGTGGAATATTCCTGCAGTATAAAGGGAAGGGGTTTCTGTTTGACTGCGGAGAAGGAATAAACAGACAGATTATGAAAGCAGGTCTGAACATATACAGTCTTGACTACATATTTATATCTCACCTCCACACAGACCATACATTAGGGCTTATAGGCGTCATTGAGACATTAGACATGCACGACAAAAGTAGGATAAAGATTTTCAGTCCCAAAGGGATAGGGGATTTTTTAAAATGCTTTTTTGACCGATTTTACACACCTGAGATAAAAGTTGATATAAAAGAGCTAAAACCAGAAAACAGACCGTTTACTGTACTTGACCACTTAGAGTTTAATATTTTCGCAGTTAGATTAAACCATCTTGTTGAATGCACAGGATTTTCTTTTGTTGAAAAACCTAAAAGAAGGTTCATAAAGGAGAAGATAGAGAAGCTGAAACTTAAAACTGAAGACTTTAAAATCCTAAGAGAAAAAGGATACATCAAAAAAGACGGAAAAATAATAAAAGAAGAGGAGATAACAGAGGAAGTAAAGGGATTTAAATTCACGTACATTCCTGACACATACAAAACAGATAACATTATAAAACTTGCAAAGGACAGTGATATTTTAGTAATAGAATGTACATATTTAGACGAAGAAGAAAAGGCAAAGAAATACGGTCATCTGACACTTGAATACATACTTGAGATAGCCCCTGAGCTTAACTGCAGGAAGATAGTCCTTACACATTTTAGTAAAAGATATCAAAATCCTGAAAAATTTAGAGAAAGGATAAAAAAGTCAGATGTTGAAAACATTATATTAGGTGAGGATTTTATGAGCTTTTACTTTTAATCAATCCATCTTTTTGTGATTTCTCTGTAGCTGTCAATCCTTCTATCTCTGAAAAAAGGCCACACCTTCCTGAACTCTTCTATCTGTTCAAGGTCAACCTCTGTTATTAGTATTTCTTCATCTCCATCAGAAGCCATCTTTATAACTTCACCGTAAGGATTTGCCACAAAACTGCTTCCCCAAAACTGAATACCTCCGTTTCCATCAGGTGAAGGCTCAAAACCTACCCTGTTAACAGCAGCTATGTAAACTCCGTTTGCTACTGCATGCCCTTTTTGAACAGAGAGCCAGGCATTAAACTGACTTTCCCCAGACTCTTCTTTCTCCTCGGGAAGCCAGCCTATAGCTGTTGGATAGAATATAATCTGGGCTCCTTTCATTGCTGTAATTCTTGCAGCTTCAGGGAACCACTGATCCCAGCATATAAGTGTTCCAACTCTGCCGTATTTTGTCTCAAAAACTCTGTATCCAAGGTCTCCTGGCGTAAAGTAAAACTTCTCATAAAAGTGAGGGTCATCTGGGATGTGCATCTTTCTATATCTACCTAAGTATTCTCCATCAGCATCTATAACAACGGCAGTATTGTGGTACAGTCCTTCCGCCCTTTTTTCAAACAGAGAGGCAACAATGACGACATTCTTACTTTTTGCTATCTCTGACAGCAGTTTGACCGTTTGACTGTTTTCATCTATCCTTTCAGCAAACTTAAAGTAATCCCAGTATTCCACCTGACAGAAGTATCTTGTTTTAAACAGCTCCTGCGTGCATATAATCTGTGCTCCACTATCTGAAGCCTTCTTTATCAGTTCAACAGTTTTTTCAAGATTATCATCAGGATTTTCAAAAGAAAAGGTCTGGAGCAGTCCAACTGATACTTTCAGCTTTTTAGCCCTCCATAGGTTTAAAAATATTATAAAAAAATAAGGGACAAAAGTCCCTTATTCAGTTTTTGATTCTTCTTTTTCCTTTACTCTAAAAACAAGCTCTCCATTTTCTTCGTCAATAACAACTATATCTCCCGGTTTGACCTCACCTTTCAGTATCTTCTCAGACAGGGGAGTTTCCACATACTTTTGGATAGCCCTTCTAAGAGGTCTTGCTCCGTAAACAGGGTCGTATCCAAGTTTTGCAATCAGCTCTTTAGCCTTTTCTGTGGCTTCAATCTGTATATCCCTTTCAATAAGTCTTTTGTTGAGATTTCTCAGCATCATCTCAACAATCTGAAGCAGCTCTTTTTTAAACAGTGGTTTAAACACTAATATCTCATCAAGCCTGTTCAAAAACTCTGGTCTGAAGTAGTTTTTCACTTCTTCTAAAACTCTCTCTTTTGCTGTTTCAAACTCTTTTTCTATTGTTTCCTCATCTGCGTCAAATGGTATCAGAGTCAGATACTGACTGCCTATATTAGAGGTCATTATTATTATTGTGTTTCTGAAGTTTACTGTTCTTCCGTGGGAGTCTGTAAGTCTTCCATCGTCAAGAACCTGCAGGAACAGGTCAAAAACCCTTGGATGGGCTTTTTCTATCTCATCAAGGAGAAGGACAGAGTATGGTTTTCTTCTTACTGCCTCTGTCAGTTTTCCACCTTCTTCGTATCCAACATATCCTGGAGGTGCACCTATCAGTTTTGCAACAGAATGCTCCTCTTTAAACTCTGACATGTCTAATCTAATCAGTGCATCTTCATCTCCAAAAAGGAGTTCTGCAAGGGCTTTTGCCGTTTCTGTTTTACCAACACCTGTTGGTCCTAAGAACATAAATGATGCAAGAGGTTTCCTTGGGTCAGACAGTCCAGCTCTTGCTCTTCTTATCGCTTCTGCTACAGCTTTTATCACGTGTTCCTGGTCAACAACCCTTTTGTGCATCTCTTCTTCAAGATGGAGTAGTCTTTCCATCTCCTCTTCTTTTAGTTTTGACAATGGAATGCCTGTCCAGTCAGATACAACCTCTGCAACGTCATCTCCAGTAACGACTGTTCTTTCTGCAATTTTGTGTTCTAACTCTTTAATCTCTTTTTCTAATTTTGCCTTTTCTATCTTTAGCTCTGTTTCTTTTTCGTAATCTCCTGATTCTGCTGCTTTTATTATCTGCTCCTCTAACTCTTCAAGCTGTCTCTTAAGCTGCTCTAATCTCATATGCTCATTGTCAGACTTTGACATAAGCTCCTTCAGTTCTTTTTCTAATTTTGCTTTTT
>JALSNI010000045.1 GCA_026987075.1 Persephonella sp.
ACTATCTCGCAAAACTTTTTAAAATCTTCCTCTGTATCTATACCTATGCTGTCTTTTTTAGCCTCTATTACCTTTATTCTGTATCCATTTTCTAAAAGCCTGAGCTGTTCTAACTTCTCTATCTGTTCGTACATGGAAGGCTCTAATCTGTAAGCAAAATCAAGTAGAACATCCCTGTTGTATCCGTAGATACCAATATGTTTTTTCACAGGAAAGCGGAAACTGCTTAGCATCTGGGAAAAGTCTATATCTCTATAAAATGGAACAGGGCTTCTGGAAAAATAAAGGGCATAACCTTCCCTGTCTGCAACAACTTTGACCACGTTAGGATTAAGGTAGTCAGCCTCATCTGTTATTGGATAACAGAGTGTTGAGACATCTGCTTCATCTAAAGCCTGATAAACTCTGTAAATGTCTTCAGGGTCAAGGAGTGGTTCATCTCCCTGAACATTTATAATCTTTTCATCTCTCAAATCTTTTGCAACATATGCAACTCTATCACTACCACTTTTCAAATCTGAAGGAGTAAGCACTGCCTTAACAGGAGAGTTTTTAAAAATCTGAATAATCTCTTCACTGTCTGTTGCAACTATAACCTGTGAAATTTCTTTTACCCTTAGACAGTTTTCAGCAGTCCACTGTATAACAGGCTTCCCCTTCACCTGAAGGAGAAGCTTATTTTTCAGTCTTGTTGAGCCTTTTCTGGCAGGAATAATTATAACAGCCAATTATCTTCCTATCACCCCTTCTATTGGAGAAGAAGCAGAAGCATACATTTTCTTTGGTATTCTTCCTGCAAGGTATGCAAGTCTTCCAGCAATAACAGCATGTTTCATTGCAACGGCCATCTTGACAGGGTCTTTTGCCTGAGCTATGGCTGTGTTCATCAAAACTCCGTCAACACCAAGCTCCATAACAATAGAAGCATCGGAAGCTGTTCCAATTCCAGCATCTACAATAACAGGAACAGAAACTGCTTCCTTTATAAACAGTATGTTGTAAGGATTTTGCAGACCAAGACCAGAGCCTATAGGAGCTGCCAGAGGCATAACAGCAGCACATCCTATATCTTCAAATTTCTTTGCCATTACCGGGTCGTCTGTGATGTATGGAAGAACTGTAAAACCTTCCTTTACTAAAATTTCTGCTGCTTTTAATGTTTCCACCATATCTGGGTACAGAGTTTTCTGGTCTCCAATAACTTCCAGCTTCACAAATCCATGCCCCAACGCTTCCCTTGCCAGCTTTGCTGTCAACACAGCTTCCTCTGCTGTATAACATCCAGCTGTGTTAGGAAGTATCATTATTTTTGATGTGTCTATATAATCAAGGAGATTTGGTTTGTCAGGGTCTGTGATGTTGACCCTTCTGACAGCAACAGTTATTATCTCCGCTCCTGATGCTTCTGTTGCCCTTTTTGTCTCCTCAAAATCTTTATACTTTCCAGAACCTACAATCAGTCTTGAGCTAAACTCTCTATCTCCAATAACAAGTTTGTCATCTTTTAAAAGCTCTTCATACGTTGTCATTTACAGACCTCCAGATGTATTTAAATAATTATAACTTAAGTAATATATATAGCTTCTCCTTTTTTCACAATATGAGATTTGACAGAAAGTTCCTCAGTCAGATTATTTCTGAATACTTCCATCACTTCAGGCTCTCCGTGGACAATGTATACAGTTTCTTTGTCTTCAAAGTTTTTCAGCCACTGTAGAAGAACAGATTTATCAGCGTGGGAGGAAAAACCATTAATAGTGTATATTTTTGCCTTTACTGCTATTTCCTCCCCATAAATTCTGACAGTTTTTGCACCATCAATGATTGTCCTTCCAAGAGTTCCCTTTGCCTGATAACCAACAAATATAACAGAGCTTTCAGGTCTCCACAGGTTATGCTTCAGGTGGTGTTTTATTCTTCCCCCTGTGCACATTCCGCTTCCTGCAAGTATTATGGCTCCAGAATCTATTGCATTGATGCTTTTTGACTCCTCAACAGTTGTTGTGAAATGAACGTAGGGAAATATAAATGGATTTTTTCCTTCCTGAACCATCTTCTTAGTTGCTTCGTTAAAGTATTCAGGATACTGAAGAAATATTTTCGTTGCAGATATGGCAAGGGGACTGTCTAAAAAAACTTTACACTTAGGAAGCTCTCCCCTGTCATACATATGTCTCAGGACATACAGTATCTCCTGTGCCCTCTCCAATGCAAATGTAGGTATAACAATATTCCCTCCATCAGAGAAACTGTCTTCAATAGCCTGCTTGAACTCTTTTATTGTTTCTTTTAGAGATTTATGCCTTCTGTTTCCGTAGGTAGATTCTGTGAATATAATCTGTCCATTTTTCTGAAACTCTAAAGGTTTTATAATAAGCCTGTCTGTCATTCCTAAATCACCTGAGAAAATCAGCGTTTTCCACTGGTTGCTTATTTTTATCTCTATTTCAACGTAAGCAGAGCCTAATATATGACCTGCATTTTTGAAAGTTATCCTCAGGTAATCTGTAATCTCGTAAGGTTGATGGTAGTCAAGAACTATCTGAAAACGTTCCATAGCTTCATAAACATCATCCTCGTCGTAAAGGGGAGGTTTTACTGCTTCTGGATGCCCCCTTCTAAGAGCTTTTCTGTACTGAACCCTGTATTCCTCTTCCATAACTTTTGCAGCATCAAGGAGCATAACCCTTGCTATACTCCTTGTTGGAGCTGTTGATACAATTTTTCCTCTAAAACCTTTCTTCACAAGAAGAGGAATTCTTCCTATGTGGTCAATGTGAGCATGTGTTACAATCAGATAATCAATATCTTTAGGATTAAAACCAAAGTCTTCATAGTTGAGTTTTTCATCGTGTCCCTGAAACATACCACAGTCTATTAAGATTTTCAGACTTCCCACTTCCAACAGATGACAGGAACCTGTAACTGTTTGAGCAGCTCCAAAAGATCTGACAACAGCTTTGTCTATCATAATATCCTCCTAATGGTGGTGATGAATTATTCCCAGTCCCCTCAAAATAAGCCACGCTCCTAAAATAATAACTATAATTCCTGCAGAAGATGACAACTTCTTTCTGAAAGCAGGGGAAACAATCTGAAAGATTTTACTGGCAAAAAGCATCGCAGGAACTGTTCCTACCCCAAAGAAAAACATAACTAACATTCCCTTGAGGGGAGAGCCTTCAAACATTGCCTGCATCAAAAATGCATAAACAAGGGGACAGGGAAGAAATCCGTTAAACATACCTAAAAAAAACGGATTTTTCCTGAATTTAGACAGTATCTCTGCAACAGTCATAAATATAAGGTCTAAACCGGGAACACCCTTCTCCTTAATATTACCCGTTATCTGAAGGCCAAAAAATATCATCATTATTCCTAAAAATACAGAAAGACCTTTTTGAACAATCTGAAACTCTAATTTGTGGAAAAACATTCCAAAATAACCAGCAAGAAATCCAAGAAACATATAGGTAAATACTCTTCCAGCAGAATAAAGAACATTTCCCAAGAACCAGGAACGATACTGGATAAGGGGAGGAATAAAACCGCACATTCCAACACAGTGATAAGAGCCGAGAAAACCGGCAAGAGTAAACATCAAATACTTCAGCAACAGAAAACCTCCCTCATCAGTAAACTATAATCATATTACCAGAAATAAATGTATTACAATAAAATAAAAAAGGAGGAGAAGTTGAGAGTAGTTTTTTGGGGAACGCCTGATTTTGCCGTTGAAAGTTTAAAAAAACTGATAAAATCAAAACATAAAGTTGCTGCCGTAGTAACACAACCTGACAAACCAAAGGGAAGAGGAAAAAAGATAACACCTCCTCCTGTGAAAGTGGAAGCTCTGAAACACGGCATTCCTGTATTGCAACCAGAAAAAGTAAAAGATAATAAAGAACTTTATGAGAAGCTAAAACAGTTAAACCCGGATATATTCGTTGTTGTAGCCTACGGGAAGATACTACCGGAGGAGATAATAAACCTTCCAAAGTATAAAACTATAAATGTTCACGCCTCACTTCTCCCTAAATACAGAGGGGCAGCACCTATCCACAGAGCTATAATGGAAGGTCAGGAAAAAACAGGCGTATGTATAATGGAAATAACCAAAGAGCTTGACGCAGGAGATATATACCAGTGCAGAGAAATTCCTATAACAGATAAAGATGACATCATTTCTATACATGACAGATTAGCTAAAGAAGGGGCTGAGCTTCTCATTGAAGTGTTAGACAAAATAGAAAAAGGAGAAGCTGTAAAAACACCCCAAAAGCACGAAGAAGCCAGCTATGCAAAGCCTATAAAGAAAGAAGAGGGAAAAATAGACTGGAAGAAATCTGCAAGGGAAATATTTAACCAGATAAGAGCTCTAAAGGTATGGCCAAAAGCTTTTTCAAATTTTAGGGATAAAGAAATAAAAATATTAGATGCAGAAATTGTTGATGAAACATCAGAAGGGAATATAGGAGAGATAGTAGAAACAGTAAAAGGAAAAGGATTTGTTGTTCAGACAGGAAAAGGTAAACTATTGATAAAAAAACTTCAGTTTCCAAACTCAAAACCAATATCTGCTGATGATGCAGTAAGGGGTTATTACATTAAAGAAGGCGAAAAGCTCCAATAATCAATTTGACTAAAATCAAGTAAAAATTATATAAAATGGTATATTCTAATACTGTATAAGGATTAATAATGGAAAAAAGATTTGTTATATGGGGCAGAAACCCTATAATAGAAGCTTTAAAAGCAGGCAAAGACCTTGAAAAAATACTCATTGCCCATGACACAAGTATTCCAAAAGAGCTTGTTAAACTGGCAGAAAAGAAAAAAATCAAAGTTCAGAGAGTCCCGAGAAAAAAAGTTGAGGAGATTGCAGGAACAAAAAAAACACAGGGTGTTGTTGCACTGGTCAGTCCAGTTCAGTATACAGATGAAAACAACCTTATTGAAGAAACAATCAAAAAAAATGGAGTTTTACTGATAATGGACCACATAACAGACCCCCAGAATGTGGGAAATATGATAAGGACAGCTGAAGTGTTTGGAGTAGATGGGATTGTCATTCCAAGAGAAAGAAGCTCACCTATAAACGAAGTCGTAGTAAAAGCATCAACGGGGGCTGTTTTCCACATACCTATCACAAAAGTAGGTAGTCTCAGACAGTTTCTTGAAAAATTTAAGAAAAAAGGCGGATGGGTTGTTGCTGTTGAGAAGGGAGGAAAACCTATACACAAATTAGAGTTTCCATTCCCACTATCTGTTGTTTTAGGCTCAGAAGGAAAGGGGGTGTCAAAATCTGTTTTAGATAGTGCAGACCTGATAGCAACAATACCAATGAAAGGAAAGATAACATCCCTAAACGTTTCATCTGCAACAGCAATAGCCCTGTGGGAGGTAGCAAAACAAAAATGGATAGAAAATTGATGATAAAGGTCATAAAAATTTTGATTTTAGACGATAGATGTTGCAAAATAATTTAGGTGGTAAGAAGTTACTAACATAAACACGAAATAGAGGAGGTTCAAAATGGCTGAAGAAAAAGTAAGCAGGCGTGACTTCCTCCTTTATGCAATGGGAGGATGGGCTGCTGTTGGTTTAGGTGGTGTGCTGTATGCAATGTATAAAACATGGGAGCCCCTTCCAGAAGTTAAAGCAGCTGGTGTTGTTAAGTTTGACCTTTCAAAGGTTAAACCAGGTCAGATGAAAGTTGTCCAATGGAGAGGAAAACCTGTTTTCGTTCTGAGATTAACACCAGAGATGAAGAAATGTTCAAACAGGGTTATAAAGGGTGAATATGTGGTTGTTTTAGGAATTTGCACGCACCTTGGATGTATCCCAAACTGGGAACCTGACAGACAGATATTCAAATGTCCATGTCACGGTGGAGAATACGATGCCTGTGGTGTAAACACTTTTGGTCCTCCTCCAAGACCATTAGACATCCCTCCTTTCAAGATAGAGGGGAATACTATTGTTTTAGGTGAAGCAGGTCCAGAATACGAAAAAATGATGAAAGGTTAGGAGGAATAAGATGGAGAAAAAAGGTGGGTTTATGGGATGGCTTGATAAAAGGCTTGCTGTAGACAGCCTGTGGAAGGTAATGATGTCTGAGTATTACCTTCCAAAAAATATTAACTTTCTGTGGAGTTTTGGTGTTCTTACAATGCTCGTTTTTGTTATTCTTGTAATTTCTGGAATATTTGTTCTTATGTACTACAAACCAGATTCTCATATGGCTTTTGACAGCGTTAACAAAACAATAATGATGGATGTTGCATATGGCTGGGTTTTCAGACATACACACGCTGTAGCGGCATCAATAATGTTTCTGGTATTGTTTGTTCATATGGGTAGAGGAATATACTATGGCTCCTATAAAGCTCCAAGGGAAGTTGTGTGGGTAACAGGTTTCATTCTTTTTGTTCTTATGGCAGCAACAGCATTTACAGGATATCTCCTCCCATGGGGACAGATGTCTTACTGGGCTGCACAGACAATAACAACACTGTTTTCTAAGATACCGTTTATTGGTCCAGACCTTGTCATATGGATAAGGGGTAACTACATTGTTGAAGATGCAACACTTACAAGATTCTTTGCACTTCACGTAACGCTTTTACCTGCTCTTATTCTTGTATTTACTGCAGTTCACCTGTATGCAGTAAGGATTGTAGGTTCTAACAACGAAGACGGTATCCCTATGACAAAAGAAGAAAAGAAGGAAAAAGGTATTCCTTTCTGGCCTGTATTCATGTCTAAAGAATACTTTGTAATGTCTGTATTTTTGCTGTTCTTCTTTTTCCTTGTGTTCTTTAACTATAACTTTGCAATGGACCCTATCAACTTCCAGCCTGCCGATTATCTTCAGACACCACCTCATATATATCCTGAGTGGTATTTCCTTGCATTTTACGAAGTATTGAGAGGTTTCTTCTTCAGTGAAGCCCTTGGATTAATAGCATTTGTTCTATCTATGTTTATACCTCTGTTCTTACCATGGCTTGACACCTCTCCATACCCATACGTAAGTGGTAAACACAGACCGATGTTTAAGGTTATATGGTGGATATTTGTTGCTGATTTTGTGGCATTAACAATACTTGGAAAACTGCCACCTACAGGACTGTTTGCATGGATTGGTTTTGTAACTTCCATCATTTACTTTATTTTCTTTATAGCCCTTCCAATTATAGCTGCAATTGAGAAAAAGAAGGTGGCAACTGGAGGTGGAAGATAATGAAAGAGTTAAAGATATTAGCAGTATTGATAGTTATAGTAGGAGTTACATACTGGGGAATAGAGCCTTTAGCTCACAGCATAATGCACAAGCATATAGAAGAGGCAATCCACAAATATAACCTGCCAGATTATAAATTCTCTGACCTTGGTTCAACACCTCCATTAGATGGAGACCCAGTTAAAGGTAAAGAGGCATTCCAGATGTTCTGTACATCATGTCACGGTCTTAAAGCTGACGGTATTAATCCTCCAATGGACGCAAAAACAGCAGCAATGTCTTTTGGAGTTGTTCCTCCAGACCTGTCAAACGTTACTGAATTTATCGATAAAAAATTTCTCTACCACTTTCTGAAAGACCCTGCAAAAGCAACAGAAAACAAAAAGTTTGCGATGCCTGCAATGGGTTTAAATGATGAACAGATTGCTGACATAATTGCGTATTTAGAATCTAAAGCTAAAAAGGTTCACGGTGCAGAGCTGTTTAAAGAAGCATGTGGAAGATGTCACGGTGCAAAATATCAGAAGATATATGCCGAAACTCCACCAGAAAATCTGAAAAAATATTTAGGTAAGGTTCCTCCAGACCTGTCTATTATTATGAAAGCAAAAGGGGAACATTATCTTGTTTCCTTCATCAACAAACCTCAGGCACTTCTGCCGGGAACATCTATGCCAAGGGTTGGATTAAATAAAGAAGCTACAGAAGAGCTGATGAAATATCTTGATGAGATTTCTGACCCACACAAAGAGCAGAGACAGAAAGTCGGTATTATTGTTCTCGTTTACATGCTTGTTATGGTTGGTCTAACATATGCATGGAAGAAGAAAATCTGGAAAAACGTACATTAATCTACAGGGGGAGTTAATCTCCCCTTTTTTTACTGCACTTCTATCTTATATTTCTCTTTGTAAAGCTCTTTAAACTCTTCTAACTTTTCCTGATACTCTTCTCTTCCCATAAGGGCGTATGTGAAGTTTTTGCCTTCTTCAACAGCAGGCTGGTCAAAGGGATTTATTTTGTATAGATAGCCAGAAAATCCTGTGGCAAGCTCATAAAGATAGATAAGCATCCCAATGTTATAGGAAGATATTCTGTCTATAGATATTGTGATGTTCGGGACTTTACTTTTTATGAGGGCTGCTTTTGTCCCAAGGAGCTCTTTACTGAGTATCTCATGGAGTGAATGGCCTGACAGGTATGATATATCTTCTGGAAGCTCTTCAGGGATTCTGTAATCTGTGTCTGTATTTTCAACTTGCAGAAATGTTATGATTTTGTCCCTTATTCCTTCCCTGTAAAGCTGTATCTGGGAATGCTGGTCAACAGTTCCTATCGCCTTTACAGGTGTCTGCCCAAGACCGTCTTTACCTAAACTCTCTGCCCAGAGCTGCCTGTACCAGTCTACGAAGGAAGAGAGTTTTTCACTGTAGGGCATCATAACAGATATAGTTTTTCCCCTCCTCATATTTGCTATGTAGTGGGAAAGAGCTATCAGATAAGCAGGGTTATGCTCTACATGTTCTTCTATGGAGCAGACTAAGTCCATCTTTTTTGCTCCTGCCAGTAGCTCCTCTATATCAATTCCTGCCACTGCAGCTGGAAGAAGACCTACAGGAGACAAAACAGAAAATCTGCCTCCCACCAGTGGAGGCACGTCAAACATCTTTATCTTTTCCTGATTTCCCAATTTTCTCAGGAAACCTTTTTCTGGGTCTGTGGTAAAAACTAAGTTTTCCCTGTATTTATCTCCCAACTCTTTTTTAAGCATAGACAGAATAACTGAAAAGTTAGCAATCGTTTCAACTGTAGAGCCAGACTTTGTGACAACATTAAAACATGTGTTTTTTATATCTATCCGCTCTAAAACAGATTTAAACTTCTCTGGGTCTACATTTTCTAAGAAAAATATTTTAGGTTTTTTCTTTATATTGTAGTTTGTCTCTGTCAAGCTTTCAAAAAGCATCCTTGCCCCAAGGGAGGAGCCTCCAATTCCAATAACAACGAAGCTCTCAAATCTATCCCTTATGTATCCTGCATACTCTTTTATATGGGAGACATTCTGATAGGGTAATCTGCAGAAATAAAACTTTCTGTTTTTTTCCTTCTGTATTAATGAGTGTGTCTCCACAACAAAGTGTCTAAAGGAGAGTAGCTCCTCCCTCAGGATACCATCCCTCTCTCCTATAACCTCTGCCATAACATTTGTGTAGTCTATCCTTATCACTCTCCCACCTCACATGTAGTCTTTTAAAACATCTGGAATATCAAAACTTCCATCAGCTTTCTGGTAGTTTTCCATAATAGCGAGGAGCGTTCTTCCTACAGCAAGACCTGAACCGTTAAGTGTATGAACAAAATGGATTTTTCCATCCTTGTCTCTGTATCTGATTTTTGCCCTTCTTGCCTGAAAGTCTTCTGTGTTGGAACAGGAGGATATCTCCCTGTATCTATTCTGGGAAGGTATCCATACCTCTATGTCGTAAGTTTTTGCAGCAGAAAATCCAAGGTCTCCAGTGCACAGCTCAACAACCCGGTATGGAATTTCAAGCAATTGCAGAATCTTTTCTGCCTCTTTTACTAAATTTTCAAGCTCGTTGTAGGACTCTTCAGGTTTTACTATCTTTACTAATTCCACTTTGTCAAACTGGTGCTGTCTCAGTATCCCTCTGACGTCTTTTCCGTGGGAACCTGCCTCCCTTCTAAAGCAGGGAGTATAAGCCGTATAGTATATAGGCAGTTTTTCTTCAGACAGAATTTCTCCTGCATGGAGGTTTGTCAGTGATACTTCAGCTGTTGGAAGGAGGTATAAATCCTCGTCGCATACTCTGTATAGGTCTTCTTCAAACTTTGGGAGCTGACCTGTTCCAGTTAATATCTCCGGTTTTACGAGAACAGGAGTCCAGACTTCTGTATATCCATGCTCTTTAGCGTGAACATCCAACATAAAGTTAATCAGAGCCCTTTCTAATCTTGCAGCTTCCCTGTACATAACAGTAAAACGGGAACCTGACAGTTTTGCTCCTCTTTCAAAATCCAATATTCCTAACTTTTCTCCAATCTCCCAGTGGGGTAGTGGCTCAAAGTCAAACTGTCTTGGCTCTCCCCATTTTCTTATTTCCACGTTATCCTCTTCGTCTTTACCTACAGGGACAGTCTCGTGGGGAATATTTGGAATAGTGAGTAAAAGAGACTCAAATCTCTCTTCAACACTTTTTAGCTCTTTTTCTAATATCTCTATCTTTTTGTTTTTTCCGTGAACCTGCTCTTTTACCTTTTCTGCTTCTTCTTTTTTCCCTTCTCTAAACAGCTGTCCTATCTGTTTTGACAGTCTGTTTTTTTCTGCTTTCAGGTCTTCAAGCTCCCTGATAAGACTTCTTCTTTCTTCATCAACATCTAATATCTCATCAATCATCTTGCCGTAAACAGGGTCTCTTTTAGAAAGTCTTTCCTTTACAAATTCTGGATTTTTCCTTATTAGTTTTATGTCTAACATCTCCTCTCCTACTTTGCATATATGTCATTCAGTTTTTTTAGAATTCTCTCTTTAAGGGGCAGTCCTTTTTCTGCCTCTTTCATCAGATTGTTTATCTCCTGTTTTCTTTCATAACATTCTTCAAAAGGCAGATTTTCATCAACACATCTGTTGTCTACAACCCTTTCTGCAAACTCTAAATAAAATATAGCTTCCTGATACTCTTTTTTACTGATTGCATCTTTTGCAGCTTCTTCCAAAATCTTCTCGTATTTAGGCTCTATTTTCAGGTTGTAGTTTATCTTTAGACCTTCTATAAAAAGGTCTGCTGATTTTCTTATATTTCCCTCGTCT
>JALSNI010000046.1 GCA_026987075.1 Persephonella sp.
GGGGTAAATCTTGCAAACTTTAAACTTGCCTATTACACAGACTCTAATAGATGGATTTCTTTCATTGCTTTTCTGCTTTGCGTAGTATCCATTGGTGTTTTATTCCTTTATAACCTAAAAACAAGCCCTGAGAGTTTACAGTCTTCACTGGTTGTCCTTGTTTTAACATTTTTGTTTGAGCTGTTTTATAGGCTTTTCACAAAAGTAAGAATAAAAGAGTATATAGATTGGCGATTAAAAGAAGGGGAAAAGGTAATTAAAGAATACGAAAGTGTAATTCCTAAAATAAAAGATAAGTTATCAGACAAAATTAAAGATGCAGAGGTATTTATTGAAGGAAACATATTAAAGTCTAAAGATAAAGCAGGTCATATTAATGTTGTCGTTTTTACTGATGAACCTGTAGAAGATATATACAAACAAGAAGCAGAGCTGAAGAAAAGTGTAGGCTTAAAAGAATATCATCCAGTTCACATTAAAATTATAGATAAAAACAAAAAAAGTGAATACTTAAAAAAGTCTCATCTAAAAAGTGTTTAGGAGGGTTCACATGGGAAAGGTATTGGTTTTATACGATACCCAGACTGGACATACAAAAAAGATGGCAGAGTATGTGGCAAAAGGGGCACAGAAATTTCCTGTTGAGGTAAGACTAAAATCTGTTGATGAGGCAACAAAAGATGATGTTCTGTGGTGTGATGGTATAGCTGTTGGCAGTCCCACACATCTTGGAGTTATGTCCTGGAAAATGAAGAAATTCTGGGATGAACTTGTTGACTACTGGGGGGAGATTGACGGAAAAATTGGATGTGCCTTTTCCTCTTCAGGAGGATGGGGTGGAGGAAACGAGATCGCCTGTATGTCTATACTGACAATGCTGATGAATTACGGCTTTTTGGTTTTTGGTATAACAGACTATACAGGAGATAAGTTTACACTCCATTATGGGGCAGTCTGTGCTGGAGAGCCGAGGAAGGAGGAGGAAATTAAAGCCTGTGAAAGGCTTGGAGAGAGACTTGCCCAGTGGGTTTTAATATATGTAGATGGTAAAAAGGAGTATCTCCAGAGTTTGAAGAAACCTTAATCAAAACTTCATAAAACCTTAACATTCACCTCCTACAATATAGTCAGAAATAAAATAGAAAGGAGGTGAATGATAATGAAGACAAAAGAGTTAGACATCAGATTTGAGACTGTCAAAATTATCTGTCCCAGATGTAAGACAGAGCAGGAAGAGGTTGTGATTGTCTCAAGGTCTGTCGGCATTATTGACGTCCAGTGTAAAAACTGTAAAAAAAGAGTTGTAGAACTCAGAATCTTCAATCAGTAGGACAGGTATATCCTTCCTCCTGCCACCACATCTTCTTTTTTCTCTTTTATATACTGCAGGTCAGCTGTTACAGATAGATGTTTGTTGATATTTACTGAATAATAACATTCGCAGGCGGATATGTTGTCTGTTTTATCTCCCTTTATAAAACCGTATGCTACACCTAATCTGTCCTGAGCGATTATCTTCTTTATCTCAGCCCCGCCTGATATAAAATGTCTGTAATCCCCATCAGACATACCTCCTCTGAAGAATAAACCGTATCTGCTGTTTACAGTGTAATCCATAGACAGCCCTGTTCCTTTGTATTCTTCTCCTCCAAAAACATAAAAGTAGTAAGGTCTTACATTTAATTTTTCTGTTTCATACTCTACCTCTAATATCCCAGTATATCCTTCATCAGGACTGTTTTTAATGTAAACTCCTGTTATTCCTGCCCTGTCAGACATCTGGTAATGAAGATACGCACCAGGATTGTAAGATGGCAGTGATGCCACCGGGTTATTTATAAACATACTGTTTAAAAACTGTATATGCTCGTCGTTTGCATATCTGTTTGTGTCAACAAATGCTGTTGAGTCAATAATACCTCCTGCCACTGATAAACTGCCTATATCCTTCTGATAAAAAATTTCTAAAAGATACTCCCTTCCTGTACCATTGATATCCCTCAGGTAGTCTTCAAGGTCGTCTCCTGTCGTGGCGATAGAGTATCCTAATCTTTCTGTTTTTTTTGTTATACCGTTGCCAACAGTATAAGAAGCATTAAAAAACAGGTGGTCTGTATCTGAAGGGTTAATGCTGAAGAATGCGTGGAATGTGTTGTAAATAGCTGAATAGTTTCTTATCTGCTGGAAGACAGTAGCGTTAACAAAGTCAACCCTGTGAAGGTGTTTCTCGTGCTCCAATATAAATGGTTTTTCTGTATCCTGAGCAAAGGAAGTTCCTGCCATAATCAAAATGATGTATGAGCATTTACTGCATTTTTTCCCTTTTGTTTTTTTGTAAAGGAAGTACACAGACAATGCCACGAAAGCAGGTATGAGGAAATCCATTTTACTCCCTCCTAAAATACCTGTGGGACTTTCTTTCTGTTTTTACATTCTCTGCATATATGGTCAAGATGCATTTGCTGAATCAGTAGTATCGTTTCGTAGAAAGCCCTGAACATCTGCTCCTTTTCTATGTAGCTGTCAGCTTTTGAGATGATATAGCAGTAGTGATGGGACAGAGTTTCTATCTTTTTTTCAAGCTCTGTTATGTTCATGATTTGCTCCTCCTTTTGTGATTGAGAATTAGTCTCAATTTTGATAGAATTTTAATAGGTAAAAATCTGCCTGTCAAGGAGAATTTTATGTATCTGATAACTGTAGCACTTCTTGTTTGTGTAAGCCTTTCTTTTCCTTACGAAAGGACAAAATACATAATGGGAATTCCAGTCACTGTGAAAACAGACCGCAGAGAAGTTCCAGCGAAAATTTTTTCTGTTTTTAAAAAGGTTGATTTTTACTTTTCTAATTATCGGAAAGACAGTATTCTGTGCAGACTAAACAGACAAAAAATTCTAAATATAGATAACTTTTTCCGCCAGATGTTAGAAAAATCTCTAACTATATATAAGGATACATATGGATACACAGATATAAGCATAGGTAATCTGACTGTCAGGAATGGTCACGCTGTAGATAGATGTCCTGCTGAAAAGTCAGACACAACAGGAATACAGAACATTACCATCAAAGGAAGTGTTGTAGTACTGAAAAATGGTATATCACTGGATTTTGGAGCTGTGGGAAAAGGATTTGCTGTTGATAGGGCAGTTGAAGAGATAAGGGGCGAAACAGAGAAAACAGTAATCAATGCGTCAGGAGAGATAAGATGCATCGGAAAGTGTAGCGTGTTTATAAAAAATCCTTTTGGGAATGGTGCTGTTGCTCACTTTAAGACTGTTAAGCAGGAGACAGGTATATCAACCAGTGGAACTTATGAGAGGGGAAACCATCTGTTTAATCCTTTCAGAAAAGAATTTTCAGCCTCTTTTATTTCTATAACCCTGTTTTCTGATATTGAAAATGTGTACCTTGATGGTTATGCAACAGCTGTATCTGTTATGCCAGAGGAGATGGCTGTTGAGTTTTTAAACAGAAAGAAGATAGGTTTTGTGCTGATAAAAAAAGAAAGATGCTACATAAAGGGCAGGTACAACGACAGATTTATCACAGAGCTAACATTTCTGATAAATCTTCCTGAGTGTAAAAAGCGCAGATAAAACAAAGGCAAATACAGAAGCACCTATAAAGATTAAAAATGTAAAAATCTTGGTAAATGCCACATTTTCGTTTGTTAAGATAACAAAAGGTATTGCAAAGTTTAGAAAAATAAAGACAAACGTTATTCCTGCAGCTATGAAGTACAGCTTTTTGACAGGAAAAAAGTAAAAAAAGTGATATATAACAAAAAACATCACAGAAACAGCTATAAAGTGGGGCAGATGAATCTCTAACAGTCCTGTAAAGCTTTTTTTCTGTATAAACATCTCAGGATTACCGTGGATGTACTGGTTTATCTTCTGGACTGAAAAGCCGTATCTGTCTAAATACAGGTAAACAGCTGTAAGTAGCTCCCCTAAAAACAGCAAGGCAAACATCAGGACAAGCAAAAATGCCGGCTTCATTTTATCTTCCCTGCCGTGAAAAATATGATGTTCATAAGATTAACAGCAGAAATAACAGTAAGCAGTAAAGATAAGCTGATAGTATAAATGTTAGAAAACACAGCAGGATAAAGTTTTATCAGGAAGAAAGACAGCACATAAACCCATATGTTTAAAAAGGAAAAGATGGACAGGGTTATTTTGTGGCTGTCTTTGATGTTTAATCTCAGGTTTATTGAAAACACAGTGAGAAAGACAACAGACAGCAGAAAAAGCTCAATATGAACCTTTTCCACTATCTGTCCTGTCTCTATTCCTTCTAAAAAAATATCAGGATTTCCTGCCACTAAGTTTTTGATATCTTCAGGGAAAAACTCTCCAGAAAGCAGTTTGTTTACTACAAAAAGAGTTAAAAACCCCTGAACAAAGATAGACAGCATAACAACCAGAAATTTTATGTATGAAGCTTTCCTGTGCTGAACCACGTATCTCATTTTAGTTTTTCCCTCAGATAATACTTACAGATACCTATTCCTTGACGAACAGAGTCTGTGATAACCCGGGAAGATAATGTGGCACCTGTAACATTGGGGATGTTCCTTTTTATGTAAGGGAGTTTTTCAGGAGAGAGATTTCTAAACAGTTTTAACCACTTTTCAGGGGGAATGTATTCTGGTGGTTCGTAAAATGCTATAATCTCCACGTCCAATACCTGACAGTCTCTGTTCATTGTGATTAGAACAGTCTCTTTTTTTGTTCTTACCCTGTGGGAATGCAGAAGTGAGTAAGCAACAGTTTTACCTTCTTTGTCTTTTATAAGATAAACAGTAAACAGAGAGCTTTTTATTTTTGTTTTAAACTGTTTTTCTATCAGCACTTTTTCCTTTTTTCCAAGGAGAAAACTTTTTTTTGTGTAACTGTGCTGTGGAAACATATCTTTTATAGCTTTTTCTGGTTTTATCAGTAATCCACCATAGGAAAAACCTATCCATATCAAAAACGTCAGCATAAATCTCATCTTCAACCTCCTATATATCAGGTTAAAAACTTTTTCAGTTTTTTTTATGACAAATTTTCTGAAAAGTCATAAAAACAAAGTTTTTAAAACTATAAATTAATTGAAACAAAATCTCAATATCAGGAGGGAATAATGAAGAGAATTTTATCTTTTGCTCTTTTAACAGGTTTATTTTCTTATTCTTATAGTGCAACTTTACAGGAGATTGAGAGCAGACTGAAGCAGTTAGAGGAGCAGAATCAACAGCTGATAGAAGAGCTTGCAAATCTTAAACAGCAGGTTGAAATTCCTGAACTCAGACAGCAGCAGTTTTCAGGTATGGGCTATGCAGCCTCAAAGGTTTACTTCACCCCTGCTGGGCTGTCTATTGGAGGATATGGAGAGATTATTTACCAGAGATTTGAAAAATCCAACATAAAAGATAAAACAGACATTTACAGATTTATCCCATACATAGGTTACAAGTTTAACGACTGGATTATTCTTAATGCAGAAATAGAGTTTGAGCACGGAGCTGATACATCAAGAGGTGGAAAGGTAAAGATAGAGTTTGCCTATATGGATTTCCTTTTTAATGACTACTTTAATGTTAGACTTGGAAGCTATCTGATACCAGTGGGACTGACAAACCTTCTCCACGAACCTGTATTTTTTAACTCTGTTAACAGGCCAGAAGTGGAAACCTACATAATACCAACAACATGGAATGAAAACGGAGTCCTGATATTCAGTAATATGGAAAAATGGAACTATCAGGTTGGTGTAGTAAACGGCTTTTACTATCAGGGATTTTCTGACAGCAAGTGGGTAAAAGGAGGAAGACAGGCTGGTGGGAAAGCACTGGCAGAGGACTTTGCATTTGTTGGAAGGATTGATTATACAGGAGTTGACGGACTGCTGTTTGGGGTTTCAGGATATACAGGAAATTCAGGGCAGGGAGACGGATTTGACGGGACGGTTACCCTTATTGACGGACACCTTAAGTATTCTTATAAAAATTTAGATATTTCAGCCCTCTACGTTAAAGGATATCTGTCTGATGCAGACAAGATATCTACAGCAGTAGGAAAAACTGTTGGTAAGGAGGTCTACGGTTATTATCTGAATGTTGCTTACGACATATTCCCTTTCTTTTCCGATAAAGACTACTCACTACCTGTCTTTGTTAGATATGAACGGTATAACACCCAGGAAAAAGTGCCGGCAGGCTTTACAAAAAACAGTCAGTACGACAAAACCATATGGACTGTTGGTCTGAACTTTAAGCCCCATCCTAACGTTATCCTGAAAGCCGATTACCAGATTAGAGACAACAGACAGTTTAACGAGTCTGACATATTTGAACTTGGTCTTGGTTTCATCTTCTAAACCTCCTGTTCCCTACTCCCCTATCTGCCACTGCCCCGAAAGGGGCTTTTTTTCTGATTTTTTTCATTGGAATTTCATAAAATCTGTATAAAATATACGATATGAAAAAGTTAAAGGTAGCATTTTCCACTTTAGGATGTCGGATGAACCATTTTGAGACCTCTGCTATGGAGGAGCAGTTTGAAAACAGAGGTTAT
This sequence comes from Persephonella sp., assembly GCA_026987075.1. Taxonomy (GTDB): domain Bacteria; phylum Aquificota; class Aquificia; order Aquificales; family Hydrogenothermaceae; genus Persephonella_A. Next base: position 6,567 of record JALSNI010000046.1, read on the forward strand.
ACTCTGTCTGATTTTTCTGATGTTGCAGACATTTATATTGTGAACACATGCACAGTAACAAATGATGCAGACAGAACCTCAAGGAAAACATTGAGACAGGCAAAAAGGAAAAATCCTGATGCGGTTGTCGTGGCAACAGGATGTTATGCTCAGGTCTCCCCTGAGCAGCTTTCTCAGATGGAAGAGGTTGACCTTGTTATTGGAAACTCCCACAAAACGGCAGTTTTGGAGATTGTTGAGCAGTATATTAATGAAAAAAGAGAAAATAAAGTATTTTTAGACAACATATTCAGAAAATCCCAGTTTGAGACATTCTTTATCAGCACTTTTTACGAAGGGGCAAGACCTATACTGAAGGTTCAGGAAGGGTGCAACAGTTTCTGCTCATTCTGTATTATCCCCTTTGCCAGAGGAAAAGTAAGAAGTGCACCGATTAGTCAGATTGTCCAGCAGGTAAAAGTATTGGTGGACAGAGGATTTAAGGAGATTGTTCTGACCGGAACTCAGCTTTCCCAGTTTGGCTACGACCACAGGGAAGGATACCTTTATGACCTGCTTAAGGAGCTGATAAAGATAAAGGAACTTTACAGGATAAGGCTCTCCTCAATGGGAATAAATGAGGTAGATGACAGGCTCCTTGGTCTGATAACTTCAGAGGAAAAGATAGCTCCCCATTTTCATCTTTCTCTCCAGTCTGGAGATGATAATGTTCTGAAAGATATGAAGAGAGGTTATACAACATTCCAGTATGAAAAAGTTGTTACAGAAATAATAAAAAGAAGACCAGAAACAGCCATAGGAACAGACATAATAACAGGATTTCCAACAGAAGATGATAAGGCTTTTGAAAACAGCAGAAGATTTGTTGAAAGTATCCCTTTTGCTTATATGCATGTGTTTACTTACTCTAAAAGGGAAGGAACATCAGCGACAAAATTTGGAGACCCTGTCCATCCTCAGGAGAAAAAGAGAAGAACCTACATAATGAGAGAGATATCCAAGAAAAAGAGCCTGAATTTCAGAAAAAGATACTTAGGTAAAAAGTTAGAGGCTTTAATAATAGGTGAGAAAGGAGGAGAAAAAATAGGACTTACAGGAAACTACATACACATAAAGTTTAGCTCTGAAAAGCCTGTTAACAGTATAACAACAGTAAAGCTGACAGGGATTGGTGAGGAAAGGGAGGAAAATACAGGAAAGGAGATAGCAGGATGAAAAAAATACTTATAGCACTGTTTTTGATTTTTTATCAGAGCTTTGCTTTTGACAGCTCAGTAGTGGGTAAGGAGTTTTTGGATTTTACGTCAAGGGATGAGACAGGAAAAGAAGTTAAAGCATCTCAGGTGATAGACCATAAACCTGCTGTTGTTGTATTTTTTGCCATTGGAGACCAGCCGGGAACATTTAAGTTTATGCCTCAGATGAACAGCCTCTATGAGAAGTATAAAGACAGAGTGGTTTTTATGGCCGTTTTACTCAGCAGGTCAAATCCTGAAGAAGTGAAAGAACTGAAAAAGATGCTTCCACTGAAACTTCCTGTTTATTTAGGTTATAGAGACGCAATAATAAACTACCAGATACAGAAAGTGGATGTTCCCCTGATTGTTTTTGTTGACAGAGCAGGTCTTATAACACACATAATAGCAAGGCCTGAATCAACAGAAGAAGAGATATATCCTCCAGAAAAAGTGGCAAAAGAAAAAACCATTGAAAGAAGGATTTACCAGAGCATCGGCATTATAGAGAAGTACATCAGAGAGATGATAGGAGAGTAAGATGGAACAGGTGAAACAGATAACAGTAGTAATAGATGGAGATATTACTGATTACGACGAAGAGACAGCAACAGACATACTGATGGAAAAGTTTGAAGAGAAGGGATACATTCCCACTGACAGACCTGTTGTTGTAAGAGTAGGGAAGGTGAGCTCCATAAGAGCTGTTGAAAAAGAGTCTCAGGAAGAGGTTGAGATTTATGCTGTTGCACAGGTTTTAAACAAAAACGGCTCTAAAAAAACTGTTATTTCTGGCAGAATTGTATAAATTTTAAAATATAAGCATATAATAATGGAGGGGTTGTTATGAAAAATATCCGGCTGCTGAAAAAACTCATCACTGCAATAATGGAAGGGGATTACGACGAAATCTACAGACTTGTAGATTTATTGGGAGTAGACCTTAACAGGTCCTACGAGTATGAGGGAACTCCTCTGCATGTTGCAGTAAAGGAAGGAGATACAGAGCTTGTTAAATATCTTTTGGAAAAAGGGGCAGACCCTGACGGAAAAGGAGCCTTTGGAGAAACACCACTCCACATTGCTGTTGATAGGGGATATGCAGACATAGTAAAGCTTCTCCTTGATAATGGTGCAGATCCTAATGCACAGAGTAACGAAGGTAATACACCTTTACACCTTTCTGTTATAGCAAGCTCTGCAGATATAGCTTATGAGCTGATGAAAAAAGGTGCATCTGTTGATATAAAAAACAGCTTTGGTAAAACACCTTTAGATGTGGCAAGAGAATTAAGTGACGAGAAAATGATAAAAATTCTTTCTTAGGAGGAGATATGAAAAGGCTGATATTTCTGTCTGTTTTAATATTTTTCTCTTATAAGGCAGTAGCATTTACAGATGTTTCTGCTGAAGAGTTTAAGAAACTGATGAAAGGAAGTAATGTAATAATTCTTGACGTCAGAACCCCTGAAGAGTATGAGAAGGACGGACATATAAAGGGGGCAAACCTTATTCCTGTACAGCTTTTTAGGTACATATATCTGCCCGGTTTGAGAGATAAGACTGTTCTTGTTTACTGCAGAAGTGGAAACAGAAGTGTAAGTGCCAGCAGAATCTTAGAACAGATGGGTATAAAAAAGGTTTACAACCTGAAAGGTGGCATATTAGAGTGGAAATCTAAGAATTTTCCTGTTGAATACGGCTGGAAGTAATCTTTCCGAAAATTCTGTCCTGCAGAGAAAACATCTTTTTAGCCTCTGCAGGGCAGACCTCGTGGTCGTAACCTAAAAGGTGTAAAATTCCGTGAATAAGCAGTCTGACGACCTCATCTTTGTAAGGAATGCCTATCTCTTCTGCCTGTTTTTTTGCATAGGGGAGAGATATAACAACATCTCCTAACACTCTGTATCTGTATCCGGGAGGTTTTTCGTCAATAGGGAAAGACAGAACATCAGTAGGTCTGTCTTTTTTTCTCCAATTCCTGTTTAACTCTTTTATAGTCTGGTTGTCCGTCAGTGTTATACTCAGCTCAACGCCGTCTAACTGGAGCTCTTTCAGTATTTTAGAGGCAGTTTCTTTTATAAACTTTTTTGTTATCTGTCTGTCATAAACATCCTTACTTATCAGAATTTTGTTCATTCTCCCTCTCGTATCTGTCGTATGCTGTTATAATCCTCTGAACCACAGGGTGTCTTACTACATCTTTTTCTGAAAATCTGCATATTCCTATCCCTTTTACCCCTTCTAAAACCTTCAGTGCCTCTATCAGTCCAGACTGGGATACTTTAGGCAGGTCTATCTGTGTGATATCTCCTGTTATGACAGCCTTTGAACCAAACCCTATTCTTGTGAGAAACATCTTCATCTGCTCTTTTGTTGTGTTCTGGGCTTCGTCAAGGATTATGAAGGCATCATTCAGAGTTCTTCCCCTCATAAATGCAAGGGGAGCTATCTCTATAATGTTTTTTTCTAACATATCTTTTATTTTGTCAGGGTCAACCATCTCATAAAGGGCATCGTATAGGGGTCTGAGATATGGGTCAACCTTTTCTGTCAGTGTTCCCGGCAAAAATCCTAATTTTTCCCCTGCTTCCACGGCAGGTCTTGTAAGTATTATCCTGTTTACCTTCTGCTGTTTCAGATAAGATACAGCCATTGCCATAGCAAGATAGGTTTTTCCTGTTCCTGCTGGACCAACACCAAATGTTATGTCATTTTTCTTTATAGTTTCTATGTATACTTTCTGTGAAGGAGTTTTTGCCATTATAGGTTTTTTTCTGTGGGTAAACAGGATAGTCTCGTAATTTCCAACGATTTTTTCTTCAGATTTCTCTGTCTCGTTTTTGTATCCAACAGCTAAATTTCTTACATCCTGTGGTGAAAGGTGATGTCCTCCTTCAAAGTAAGATGCTACTTTGTGCATAAAGTCCTCAAATCTGTCTAAAGATTCCTCTTCTCCTTCTGCAATCAGGCTTGTTCCCCGTGCAAATATATCTATTCCAAAAATCTCTTCAAAATACTTTATGTTTTCATCTCTGCTTCCAACTATGCTCCAGAAAGCCTCCTGTGGTATTTGAACCTCTAATTTTAAAATCTTTTATACCTCCTTTTTATTTATTTACGGTGATAATTTATTCATTTTTTAAATTTTTCAATATTTTAAAGGGAAAACCATCCCTCTGGAGGGTGTATGTAAATCTTTCTGCTTTTGATGTCTACCTTTTTTACAAACTCTTTTATAAACGGCAGATGTCTCGTTTTTTCGTCTACACATTTTATTATCAGGTATGCTGTAGAGAGTCTGTCGTCAATTTTTACTACTTTTCCTATAGGTTTATCGTTGTAAATAACATCTGCATCCAAAATCTGGTATTCGTAAAATGTGTCCCTGTCTAACTTAGGCAGTTTTGATACTTCTACATAGAAGTATCTGTGTTTTATCTTTTTTGCTTTGTCTAAATCCTCATAGCCTTTGAATTTTATTAAACCTTTTTTCTTGGAATATGCTTCAACTTCAAGGGGCAAGAAGTTACCATTTTTGTCTTTAATGTAAATCACAGGGGGAAGTTTGAAGTTTGGGGGGAATATTTCTATCTTCAGGTCTCCCCTTACACCGTGGGTTCCATGTATTTTACCTGCAATGACCATCTCCTCTTTTACGGTCACTGCTAATCACCTCTCCTTGTTGCTATGTTTATCTCTTCAACACCGTTTTGTTTTGCTATGTCCATCAGTCTGACAACTTTCCCATACATCACTCTTCTATCTGCCACAATGACGAGTGATTTTGCTCCTTTTGATTTTATAAATTCTCCTATTTCTTTTTCTGAAGCTTTTTTTCTACCTATGTAGTAGTTTCCGTCTTTGTCAACAAATATTTTCAGCGGTTCAACTGCTGTTTTTTCTGCTTTTGCCTTTGGTAGTTCCACATTTATGGAAGATATGGGAGCAAGTGTGCTCACGATGCCGAGGAATAATATAATAATAAAAGCTATATCAACAAGGGCTGTCATATCTACGATGAAGCCTCTATCTTCAGAGCGAAGATACTTCCTGAAATTCATTACTGTTTACCTTCTTCTTTTTTTTCTGTTAGCTGATAGACTACTTCTATTGCTAAGTTTTCAAGCTGAGAAACAATAAAGGAAAGTTTTGACTTGAAATACCAGTATGCTGCAAGGGAAGGTATGGCAATGGAAAGACCAAATGCTGTTGTTATTAATGCCTGAGATATACCAGATGACAGTACTTCAGGGTTACTTAATCCTTCCACTGATAATGCTTCAAACACCTGTATCATTCCTGTAACTGTTCCAAGAAATCCAAGCAGTGGTGAAATAGCAGCTATAGCTCCTATTGCATTCACATATCCTTCTAATTTTGGAATTTCCGTTCTGGCTATTTCTTCTGCTGTAGTTTTTAGCTGCTCTTCTGTTTTTCTGCCTTTCATGTAAGCTTCTAAAATGCCTGCTATAAGGTTTGTTGCTACAGAGCCAGTGTTTTTTGCTATGGTTATAGCTTCTGCCATTCTATTTTCCTGTATATAGAAGGATATCTCTTCAATTTTCCTTACAGGAAAGGTTTTTCTGAAAGAAAGGGAGTAAAGCCTCTCTATTATAAACGCTACAGATAGAACTCCTAAAAACAGGAGGGGATACATAATAGGACCCCCTTTTTGAAATATTTGTAGTATGTATTCCATCTATCTCCTCCTTATTATCTGCATTCTGGCAATCCTTCTATAAGTTTGTTTAACTGCTCGTTTAACTTTTCTGTAAGCTTTTCGTTTTTTAAAGGTTTAAGCATGCAGGCTGCCTCTTTTTTCTGACCTTCTTTTTTCATTATTTCGGCAGCTTTCAGTCTTGCCTTGATAACAAATTCCTTTGCCTCTGGGTATAAGTAGATAACGTTAATATAGCTGTTTAAGGCTTCTTCTTTGTTTCCTTCTTTTTCAGCAATAACTCCTAACAGGAAATAGCTTTCTGCTGTATGAAAGTAGTCTGTTCCTCCAATAGCTTCCTGCAGAAATTTTTTAGCCATATCAGTATGCCCCAGCTCCATCTGTATCTTTCCTAAGTAGTAAGCTATATCATTTCTGTATTTAGGAAATCTTGTATAAATGTCTTCAAAATATTCTTTTGCTTTTAAGAGGTCTTTCTTTTTGTAGTATAGAACTGCCAGTTTGAATATGTTTTCATCATTGTTTGGAAGTTGTTTCAGCAATGATATTGCTTTTTCGTAATCTCCTATGCTGTCGTAAATTTTTACCAGCAGAGTTTTTCCATTGGCTACATATTTTCCATTTGGATGTTTTTTTATGTAATCTGTAAGTGTTTTTATAGCATTTTCTAAATCTTTCTTTATATAATACATGTAGCCTAATTTGTAGAATGCATAATCAGACTCTTTAGAATCACTAACAATTATGTGTTTGTAAATTTCTTCAGCTTTTTCATACTCCTGTTTTTCCAGGTAATAATCTGCAAGTTGTAGTTTAAGAAGGTTAACGAAGGGATAGTTAGGATACTTCTGTATAAAGCTGTTAATCTGTTGTGCCACGTCTCCTTCTGATGACTTCATTTCCAATATAGTTAGCTGATAGGCTGCATCTATTGCTTCTGGAGAGTTAGAGTATTTTTGTATAAACTGTCTGTATATTTGCCGTGCTTTTTCTATGTTGCCTGCATTGTAGTAGCTGTCTGCCATCCGTAAAGTTGCTAACTTTCCTAATCTTGTGTTTTCATATTTCTGGGCAAACTCTTTAAACGCCTGTGCAGCTTGAAGGTATTTCTGCTGGGAAAAGTAAGAATAGGCGTAAAGATATCCAGCTTCTTCAGCTATTTTGTCGTTACCTCTGGAAAGTTCTTTTAAAACTTTTCGTGCTTTATCTAACTGTTCTTCTTTAAGGTATATGTATGCCAGTAGAAATTTATATTTTCTGTCTGTCTTGTCTTTTATAATCTGGTATGCTTCCTTTAACATATTTCCGTTAAAGGCTGATACTGCTTTCATGTAAGGGTCTTTAAATGACAGATATGCCTTTTGATATTCTTTTTTTACAAAGAAATACCATCCTAAGAGATTAGACGCATACTCTTGGTCGTAACTTTTTAGCAGTTTTACAACGTTTAAATATTCTCTAAACTGTCTGAGCTGAAAGTATATATCAGCTAAAAACTTTAAGGCTGTTTCTTTTAACTGGTTTTTTTCTGCCAGTCTGTATGCTTTTTCAAAGTATTCTTTTGCCTGAACTGGTCTGTTAAGTTTTAAGAGAGCATATCCTGCATACAGGAAAAATTCAGGCTGATTTATGTCTTTGAACATCAAAAATGCATACTGATAATTGCCTGTGTTGTAAGCAGTAACAGCTATCTTTTTTCTAAGGTAATCTATGTATCTATTTCCAGTTTTTACTGATTTTTGTAAAATGACGAATGCATTTATGAAATCTTTTCTGTCTGCTAATTCTTCTGCTATTTTTATGTATAGGTTTTGAGAAAGCTCAGGATTTCTTACTTCTAAAATTCCAGCATCTTCAATGGCTTTTTTTATGTTTCCTGTTTTTATGTCTATTATTCCAAGTCCATAGATGGCATAGTCTGAAATCTTTTCAACAGAGCCGTATCCTTCAAGAAACTTGTTAAAGTAAGCGGTAGCTTTAGAAAGTTCATTTAAGTTTAAGTAGGAAAATCCTTTGAGTAACAAAAGATGTCTGTAATATGTGGGAATGTCAATGTTCTTTAACACTTCTAATGCTTCTTTAAATCTGTGGGTTGCAAAAAGGAGATATCCCTTAATGTATCTGCAATACTCAACAAAGTTTATGTCTAAGTCCTCACAATTAATGTCTTTTGCCAGATTTTGAGCTTCTTTTGGGTTTCCTAAATGGGCAAATAGAACACTATGCCAGAAAAGTGAGTTGTCGTCTATCAAATCTATGTTTTTTAACATGTTTTCTGCTTCTTTTAGATTATGAAAGCGGAGATTAAGTATTACTGCTGAAATACACGAGTAATCTTTTACTTTTGATATATTTTTTGAGCTACATCCTTTTGAAAAATTTTCTAAAGCTTTTTTATATTCTTCTAACCTGTAATACACAATTCCCAAAAGATAGTAAGCATCGTTTATAAATTCCACTTCAGGATACTTTTTTGTTAATGTTTCTAACTTTTCTTTAGCAGAAAATAGCCTTCCCATTTGAAAGTCTTCTACTGCTCCTGACATCAGGGCATTTTCTTCAGGAATACCTAAGAATGTAGAAGGTTTTTTTAGGTTTAGAACAGGTGGATTTACTGTATATGGAGGTATTGGTTTGAATTCTTCAACAAACAGTTTTATTTCTAACTTTTCTTTTAAACTGATATTTTCAGGAGGAGATAGGAGGGGTTTTTCCTCTTTTTTTTCTGCTATTATTTCTATAGGAAAGGTAATTTCTGGAACTTTAACTTCCTCAGAAAAAACGGTTGTGAATATGAGTAATAAAGCAAAGAGTATATATCTTCTCATTTTATACCTCTAACATCTGAAGGGTTTTTTTTATGTCTGTCTTTATCTGATTTTTTAGCTGTTGAAGAGTTTCAAACTTTTTTTCTTCTCTTAGAAATTTCTTGAAGAAGATTTTTATTTCTGTTTTTTCTTTTATGTTTATATTTTCTCCTATAATGTGGGCTTCTATGAGTATCTGTTTTCCATCTACAGTTGGTCTTGAACCATAATTTATAACGGCAGGATATATGTGTTTGTTTACAGATACAAAACCTGAATACACTCCTCTCTTTAAACAGAGGTCTTCTGATGGTTTTATGTTTAGTGTGGGGTATCCAATCTGTTTACCTATTTGGTTTCCTCTCTGAATAGTTCCTTTAATGCAGTAGGTTCTTCCTAAGAGATGCTCCACTTCTTCTAATCTTCCTTCCTTGAGTAGCTGTCTTATTTTTGTGCTGCTTATTCTTTCATTGTTTTCTTTTAAAGGAGGTATTACAGTGATGTTTATGTTAAATTTGTTTCCTAAGATTTTTGCTGTTTCAATGTTTCCTTTACCTCTATACCCAAATTTCCAATCATGTCCTACGATTAACTCTCTACATTTTAGATTTTTAGATAAAAATTCCATAAATTCTTCAGGGCTTTTCTCTGCAAAACTTTTATCAAAGTGTATTACATACACGTATTCTATTCCCTGTTGTCTTAGCAGGTCTAATTTTGTTTCAAGATTTGTTATTCTACAGGGGGTATTTTCCGGGTTGAGTAACTTTTTAGGATGAGGTTCAAAAGTGATGACGAGGGATTTTTTGTTTTTTTTGTGGGCAATCTCTTTTATTTCCTGTAATATGAAAGTATGTCCCTTATGAAAACCGTCAAAATTACCTATAGTGCATACTGTTTCTTCTTTTAGAGGCAGGTCTGCTTCTGTAATAACCTTCATTCTTCCTCATCTAAAAATTTATTGGCTGCTTCCTGTATTACTGAGTATGAAAAACCTCTATTTTTTAAAAATTTTACTATATCGTAAAACCTTTTTTCCCCTATATATTTGTTTTTTAATAGGTTCATGGCTGATTTTAGCTCTTCCTCGTAAGAAATCTCAATAGATACTCCTTTAGAAAAAAGCTTTCTTTTTATGTATGTGGAGCTTTTTCCTTTCTCTATAGCTTTTTCCTTTACCCTTTCTAAAAGTTTATCGTCGTTAATCAAGTGTTGGTTTTTTAAATAGATAACAGTTTCTTCTATTTCCTCTTCAGAAAAGCCTTTTTGGGATAGTTTTCTCCTTATCTCACTTTCAAAGTAGTCCTTTTTCGCAAGAAGTTTCAGTGCATACGATTTTGCTTTCTCCATTTATTGATATTTTCCGTCTATTCCATACATTCCTGCGTCATACTCCCCAGAGGAAACTCCTTTTATCTTTAGGTCAAGGTCTGATGGATTGGTTGCGTATGCAAGGGCGTTTTCGTAAGAAATCCATCCTTTGTTGTAAAGGTCTAATATTGCCATGTCAAATGTCTGCATACCGTATTCACTTCTACCTTTTTCCATCAGCTCTGTTATTGTCTCAAACTTGTCTGGGTCTATAATAGCGTCAAATACTGCACCTGTGTTTATCAGTATTTCAACAGCTGGGACTATACCTTCCTGGTCTTTTCTTGGAATAAGTCTCTGGGATATTACAGCCTTCAGGGTTGAGGCAAGCATTATTCTGATGTGGTTCTGTGCTTCTAATGGAAACATATCTATAATCCTGTTCAATGTATCTTTTGCGTCTTGCGTATGAAGTGTTGAAAAGACAAGGTGTCCAGTCTCTGCAGCTCTTAAAGCTGTTTCAACAGTCTCAACATCTCTCATCTCTCCAACCATTATAACGTCAGGGTCTTCCCTCAGTGCTGCCCTGAGTGCAGTGGCAAATGTTGTGGAGTCCAGTCCTATCTCTCTCTGGGCGATGTAGCACTTCTTATCGTGAAAAACATACTCAATAGGGTCTTCAATGGTGATGATAACGTCTTCCATGTTCTGGTTTCTGTAGTCTATCATTGCTGCAAGGGTTGTGGATTTACCTGTTCCTGTGGGACCTGTAACGAGAACGAGTCCTCTTTTCTCAAGGGCAATCTCTGCAAGTTTTTTGGGGAGGTTTAGCTCTTCAAATGAAGGTATCCTTGTTTTTAAAATCCTGAATGCAAATGCATATGTTCCTCTCTGCCTGTATATGTTTACCCTGAATCTGCTAACTCCCGGTATGGAGTAGGATATGTCTATCTCTCCTTTTCTTATCAGTTCTGCTTTTTTGTTTTCGCTTTTTATGACAGTGTTAATAAAATTTACTATGTCGTGCTCTTTTATCTTTCCAAACTCTTCCTTGTCTGTCAGTTTCCTGTTTATCCTGAATACAGGATGTCTCCCTATCTTCAGATGAATGTCTGTAGCATTTTCCTCAACGGCCTTTGTGAGTATATCATTGAGCTCCACTGTTTATACCCTCCCTTATTTTTTGTTCTATTTCTTCTTTTATTTCAGGGTTTTGTTTTAGAAACTCCCTTGCTTTTTCCCTGCCCTGACCAATCTTCATATCTCCATATGAATACCATGCTCCACTTTTTTTGATTATTCCAAGCTCTTCTCCAAGGTCTAAAATCTCTCCTTCTTTTGAGATACCTTCTCCGTATATAACGTCAAATTCTGCTTCTTTAAATGGAGGTGCAAGTTTATTTTTGACCACTTTTACTTTAACTCTGCTTCCTACTTTTTCACCAGAGTCTTTTATATCTTTTTTCCTTACTTCTAATCTCATATCAGCAAAGAATTTTATGGCTCTTCCCCCTGTCGTTGTTTCAGGATTTCCAAACATAACACCAACTTTTTCTCTTATCTGGTTAATAAGAACAAGGGCAGTGTTTGATTTATTTACAGCTCCTTTTAGAACTCTCATTGCCTTTGACATCAGCCTTGCGTGCAGTCCTACATTAGAGTCTTCTATATCTCCCTCAAGCTCAGCCTTTGGAACAAGAGCTGCGACAGAGTCTATAATAACAACATCTACAGCTCCACTCCTGATAAGTGTTTCTGCTATTTCTAATGCCTGTTCTCCGTAATCTGGCTGTGAGACAATCAGGTCGTCTATGTTTACGCCAATTGCTTTTGCGTATTTTGGGTCAAATGCATGTTCAGCATCTATGAATACAGCTTTTCCTCCTATTTTCTGAGTTTCTGCGATAAGGTGGAGCGTAAGTGTTGTTTTTCCTGAAGATTCTGGACCAAAAATTTCTGTTATCCTTCCCCTTGGTATTCCACCAATACCTGTTGCCATGTCTAATGTGAGAGAACCTGAAGGTATTGCTTCAACAGTCTTTATAGCCTCTGAGCTGAGGGTCATAACAGACCCTTTTCCAAATTTCTTTTCTATCTGGGCAAGGGCACTTTCTAAGGCTTTTTTTCTTGCTTCTAACTCTTTTTCGTCTAAGACTTCACCCATCTAAAAAATTCCTCCTCTATTCAGCGGAAACGACCCTTGGGACTACAAAAAATCCCCTTTCAGACTGGGGAGCATTGGAAAGGGCTTCTTCTTTTGTCAACCCTTCTTCTATATGGTCGTCCCTCATAGGCGTTTCCTGATTTATTAATTCATAAAAAGGTAATATATTTTCTGTATCTAATTCTTCAAGTTTTTCTATAAATCCTAAAATGTCTGAAAGCTGTTTTGAGAATAGCTCAACCTCTTCTTCTTTTAGTTTCAGTTTTGAAAGCTGGGCCACCTTCAAGACAGTTTCTCTGTCTATCATTTAGTTCTCCTTTTTTATTTTTTCGTCATTATATAATTCTATCATTACTGTTGTCTATAGTCAGTCATAAAATCTATAAGTCCTTAATTTTTAAAGATTTTCTGATAAAAAAATCTTAATAATTTTTTTATATGATAAAAATCATTCCTAATAAGGAACGTATGGTCTAAATTATAGTTAACTTTAGTTAGCATCCCCCTCCCTCCCCCTCCATTTCCTGCGGGTCTATCAGACCCGCCTTTTTATTTTCTTCTTTTTTTAAAGTAGCTGCTCAGCCATTTTAATGCTTTTTCTGGTTTATCTATCAGGTCTTCTCTGCCGTTTTTTATGAGGACTGCCTTCTGTTTTTCTGACAGGATGTATGATTTCATTGCTTCTTTTTTTGCCCTGTTTATCCATTTTTTCATCTTATCCCTGTCCTGTAGAACATCCTCTGGCAATTCAATTCCTGTTTTTTCTGACAGGGATTTTGCATATGATATCTGTTTTTCTGTAGGTTTTGTATCTTTATGCTGGTCTATAAATTTTTTCAGCTCCTTTGGATTGTCTAATATGTGGGATATGTCTTTCCCATGTTTCTGTGCAAGGTCTAACGCATATTGGAGCATCTTTTTTGAAACTACAGTTTTCCCTGAGGACTGGGTTTTTTCGTAAATCTGTTTTACGAACTCTTTCCAGTCTTTTTTTCTCTGTTCTACGCTGTCTAAGAAGTCTTCCATATTTTTTGTGAAGTCGTAATCTACAACCCAGCTGTATTTTTTGTCTAAGTAATCTATCAGCTCGTATGCTGCCTGAGTTGGCTTCAGTGCATTTCCTTCCTTTACAACATATCCTCTGTCTTTTATTGTTTTCATTATGGTTGCATATGTAGAAGGTCTGCCTATGCCTAATTCTTCAAGCTTTCTGACCAGTGAACCTTCTGTGTAGCGTGGTGGTGGTTTTGTCCACTTTTCTTCTAATTTCTGGTCTAATTTCTGGAGTTTTTCTCCTTTTTGCAGAGGGGGAATTTTCTGTGTATCTTCTTTGTCTTCTATGTTGTAAAGCCTTTTGTATCCGTCAAAGATTATTACAGAGCCAGTTGTTTTGAATCTGTAACCTTTTATATCAAAAATTGCTGTTGTTCTTTCGTAGACTGCTTCTTTCATCTGTGATGCTACTGTTCTCTGGTAAATCAGCCTGAGGAGCTTGAAGTGGTCTTCTGTCAGGCCTTTTTCCTGAACGAGCTGTTTCTGTTTTTCTATTGGAACAAAGTTTGTTATTCTTATGGCTTCGTGGGCATCTGCCTGCGTGTTTTTTGAGCGGTATTTTTTTGCCTTTGGGGGCAGATATTCCTCTCCAAAATATTCTTTTATAAACATTCTTATCTTTTTTACTGCTTCATCAGATATCCTGACGCTGTCTGTCCTGTGATATGTTATAAGACCGTTTTCAAATAAATCCTGTGCAAGGAGCATCGTTTTTTCTGGGGAAAACCTTAGCTGGGCATTTGCTGTCTGTTGTAAAACAGATGTGGTAAATGGTGGTTTTGGAGACTGCTTTACCTGCTTTTTTTGTATCTCTACAACTGTTGCTTCTGTTTCCTCTTTGATTTCTTCGTATATCTTTTCTGCTAAATTTTTGTCTTCTATTCTCTGTTTTTCATAAAATGCTGTAAAGGGAATATCTGACTTTTCCAACAGGACAGATAAAACGTAGTAAGGTGTTGGCTTGAATGACTGTATTTCTCTTTCTCTTTCTACCACTAATCTTACAGCAGGAGATTGAACTCTCCCCACACTGAACCTTCCTCCAATCTCTTTAGATGCAATGGGAGAGAGTATGTATCCAACAATTCTGTCTCCAACTCTTCTGCCTAAGAATGCATCAAACAGACCAAAGTTTGTTTTTTCAAACTCCGGGGCTTTTTTTATCACTTCTTTTATATGTTTGGGGGTTATCTCGTGGAACTCTGCCCTTTTGATTCCTTTTGCTTTCTTTTTCAGCTCGTCATACATAAAGTATCCTATGGCATAACCTTCCCTGTCTGGGTCTGTTGCTATGTAAACTTCAGCATTTTCTGCAAGTTTTTTTATCTCAGACAGTATTTTTCTGTGATTTTTTGATTTTATAACAAATTTTGGTTTGAAGCTTTTAAGGTCAACTCCCATCTCTTTTTCTGGGAGGTCTTTAAAATGACCTATTGTTGCCTTTACAGAAAAGTCCTTCCCTAAAATCTTCTGTATCTCCCTTGCCTTTTTTGGTGATTCTACAATCACAACCTTTTTACTTTTTCCCATCTATCTACCTTCCGCTTTTTATTGGGTCTTCTAATCCCAGTGTTCTGAATGCTTCTTCCCTCTGCCTGCACGTTGCACACTCTCCGCAGGGAGGAACCGTTCCCCTGTAGCAGGAGTATGTTTTTTCATATGGGACGCCAAGCTCTAAACCTAACTTTAGAACATCTGTCTTTGTCATTCCTAAAAATGGCGTCCATACTTTAATCCTGTTTTTCTTTTTTGCAACCATCACAGATGATGCGTTTATTGCTGCTTCTGCAGAAGATGCAAACTCTGCTCTACAGTCAGGATACGGGCTGTCAACAGAATGTATGCCTATGCCTATGTTTTCTATCTGGTAAACATCTGCAAATGATGCAGCTATGGCTAAAAAGTTCAGATTCCTCATGGGAACAGTTGTTATGGGAGGTTCCTCTGTATATTCTTCAGAAGGCACTTCTATACTTTCGTCTGTAAGGGCTGAGCCTTCTATTCCTTTAAGATGGGGAACTTCTACGATGAAATGTTTATTTACCTCTGCTTCCTTCACCAGCTCCTTTGCAAACTGGAGCTCTACTTTGTGTTTCTGACCGTAGTCAAATGATATGGCGTAAACTTTTGAAAACTCTCTTTTTGCAAGCCACAGGAGCGTGGCACTGTCCATTCCTCCAGAAACGAGGATAATAGCATTACTGGACTGCTTCATTTTCCTCCTTTGCCTCTTTTATGTTTTTTATTTTTCCTGTTTTTAGTTTTACTGTTCCTTCAAATATTCCTTTTGGCTCTATGGTTATTTCATTATAGGTGATTTCCCCTGTAAATTTTCCACCAGAGAGTATCTCCACACTGTTGCAGTCAGCATTTCCCTCTACATATCCATTTATGATAATCTTTTCAGCAGATATCTTTCCTCTCACTTTCCCATTTTTTCCTACTGTTACAACATTTTCACACATTATACTTCCTTCCACTTCACCGTCAATATGGACAGAGCCTTTAAATTTCAGTTCCCCTGATATAAATGAGCCTTCACTGATAATTGTTGTTCTGGAACTGTCTGTAGGTTTGCTGTTACTGCTTTTATTAAAGATTCCCATTTTACGTGCCTCTCTCTGGTGAATATTTTTTTGTAATCTAACTTTTTCCACTTTATAAAATTGACAGGATTTAATGGTCTTTGCAAGTATCTGACTTCATAGTGCAGATGGGGTCCATTAATGAGTCCTGTATTTCCAGAGTATCCAATAAGCTGTCCTTTTTCAACAAAATCTCCCATCTTTACTTTTATTTTGCTCAGATGCCCGTAAAGTGTTTTAAATCCGTAGTTGTGCTGTATTATGATAAGTTTTCCGTAATTTCCCTTTTTTCCTGCATACTCAACAATACCCCTTGCTGTTGAATATACAGGCGTTCCCCATTTTGCCCTCAGGTCAACTCCCGGATGGAAGTCCCTCTGGCCGTTAACAGGATGTTTTCTGTATCCAAATCTGCTTGTTATCACCGTTTTTTTTAGTGGTGAGCCGTTGGGGATGTTTTTGAACATGTGGTATATCTGGGCTGTTGTTAGGGAAAGCTGGTTTATTCTGTGAGACAGATCTTTTTCTTCTTCTGGTCTTATTCCTATCATCTCCTCAATGTTTTTCAGTTTTTCTGTTATCTGTTTAAGCTCTGAGTTTTTCTGTTCAATACTTTTTTTCAGGGCGATGTTTTCCTTTGTCATCTGTATAAACTGACTCTGCAACTTTTCTTTTTTTGCTGAAAGCTGTGATACTTCTTTTGTCAGGAAATATATAACTGCCGTGCTTGTAAAAACAAAAAATAAAATAAAGCTGGCAAAATACAGGATGTACCTCTTTACTATCTGCTTCAGTGTATACTGCTTAATACCGTTTACGTCATGAATGGTTATGATGAATTTATCTTTCATGATTAGTTTTGCTGTTTTTCTGAAGCGTTCCACTTCAGATAGCTTTCAATAAATCCGTCAATCTCACCGTCCATAACAGCTTCTATATTTCCTGTTTCGTGTCCTGTTCTCAGGTCTTTTACCATCTGGTAAGGGTGGAACACATAAGACCTTATCTGGCTACCCCATGAGATATCTTTCTTCTCACCTTCAAGCTCTTTCTGTTTCTCTTTCTGTTTCTGTAGTTCATACTGGTAAAGTTTTGCCTTCAGCATCTGCATCGCTTTTGCTCTGTTCTGAATCTGAGACCTTTCGCTCTGGCAAGATACTGTGATGCCTGTTGGGATGTGAACAATTCTTACAGCTGAATCTGTTGTGTTAACGTGCTGTCCCCCTGCTCCTGATGCCCTGAATGTATCTATTCTCAGGTCTTCTTCTTTTATCTCAACCTTAACCTCTTCTCCTATTTCTGGTATGACTGATACAGCGGCAAAAGACGTATGTCTTCTTTTGTTAGCATCAAATGGAGATATTCTGACCAGTCTGTGGACTCCCTGCTCACCTTTCAGATATCCGTAAGCATATGGACCCTTCACAATAACTGTTGCACTTTTTATTCCTGCTACATCATCTGGCTGATAATCTACCATCTCAACCTGAAATCCATTTTTTTCCGCCCATCTGAGGTACATCCTCAGTAGCATCTCAGTCCAGTCGCAGGCTTCTACACCTCCAGAGCCTGCCTGAAGGGTCAGTATAGCATCTTTAAAGTCGTATTCTCCTGACAGCAGACTTGCCGTTTCTAATCTGTTTATCTCCTTTTCTAACTGGTTTAACTCTTCATTTATAACCTTTTCTGCTTCTTCGTCATACTCTATCTCAAGGAGCTGTATGTATTCGTCTATATCTTTCAGTCTGTTCTCTACTCCTTTTATCTCTTCTAACTTGTTTGCGATACTGTTTCTCCTGCTTGCTGTCTCCTGTGCCTTTTTCTGGTCGCTCCAGAAATCAGGTTTTCCCATTTCTTCGTCTAACTTTTTCAGCTGTGATTCTAACTCTTCAGGTTTTAAAATCTCTTTTATGTTTTCAAACCTATTTGAAAGCTGGTTTAATTTCTCTTTCAGTTCTACAATCATGGCTTTAACCTTTGTTTATTTATTTTCGCCCATATAATATGGAAACTGAAGATAATTTCAACCACCTTTTGATGCAAGCAGATAAGCCCATAGAGAGCCTGCAACAACAAAAACAGGAAGAACGATTATTACTGTCATCACATTTCCCAGCACGACAGCAATAACTGTTTTTACCCATGTTGAACGGAGAAAGTATTTTGCCACAAAAATTTCTATAGTTACAGCAATTAATACAGGTATCCATAGCATCCCCGGAGCATAAATGCCAGCCCAGATCATCAGGGTTCTTATAAGACCTAAAATTACATATGCTATGAGGGTTATCAAAAATGCTGTTTTATAGGTTATATGCCTGATAAGGGCAAGTCTTCCTGCATACCACAGGGAAAAAGCTCCTATTACAAGGAAAACAAGGGCAAACAGAAGTTTATACACAAGGTCTGCTACTGGGTCTCCTGTTGACATTAAGTCAATCATCTGTTTTTGCTGGGAAGCATATGCAGATGTAAAAATCATTCTTTTCTCCTTACAGTCTGTATCTATCACTCATATATGGTAACATCTCAAGACCTTTTATCTGGGGATTTTTTATGTTTTTATGCTGAACCAAAACCTTAAATCTCTCTCCCATTCCTTTAGGTAGGACAAGGGTTTTGAGTCTGTTTAATCTCTCGTAAGACTGAATATCGTTTTTCTCCTGAAGCTCTGCCATTATGTCCATCAGTCCTAAATTTGTTAAAAAGTGTGCCTGGTCTGTAAATCCTGTAAAATCTAAGCCTGCTATCATTCCGTAATACTTTAGAGCTGAAAAATTAACGTGAGAGGTGATGTCCTGCATCCCTACATTCTGGTAAAAGTTTTCTGAATACTGATGTCTGTAATAACACAGGAGAGTTCCCCTCATTCTGTAAGGTTTATAAAGCTCAGCAGATGGATAACCGTAATCTACTGTGATAACGTAACCTTTTCTCAGTTTTCTTCCTATTTTCTGTATGTAATCTACAGCGTCAAGGTTGATTTCTGTCTGCATTCCTTCAGGAATGTTGATGCTCAGCTCTTTTAAGTATCTGATAATATCCTCAGAAGGTTCTTTCAGTATCTCCTGAACATTATCTTCTTCATCTAAAGAGATATAAACCTCATAAATCTTTCCATTTATTTTTCTTATCAGATGAACAGGAAATGCGTCAAACAGTTCGTTTGAAAATATCACCCCTGTGATGCTCTCATCTTCAAAGTCTATAATGTCCTGAACCCATTTAACGTTAGGAAACTCTTTAAGAATATCTTTTTGTGTTTTTATGTGGTATGGTGATTTTTCTATGATTATGTACTGGCTGTTTTCAAATATTTCTGAATATTTATTTTTTAGAAAATTCAGAATGTCGTAAGCAAGATACCCTTTACCTGCTCCTATCTCAACAATCTGAAAATTTTTTCCTTCTAATTTCTCATAAATCTCAACAAACTGCTCTGCCAGAAGCTCACCGTATGCCCTATCAAGCTCAGAGGCTGTGAAAAAGTCTCCAAAGCCACCTATTTTTTCTTCTGGAGAGGTATAGTAGCCAAGTTCTGGATAGTACAGAGCCATATCCATAAAATCTCTAAATGACAGACTTCCTTCTTTTTTAATACGGTCTTTTATTATTGAGATAAGCTGCTTTTTTCCTGTCAGTTTCAACTAAAAACCACCTGAAGAGTTTTTGCAGAATGATATTATAAACCTGAAAGTGTAAGGGGAGCAAAGTCCCCCTTTTTCACTGCTGGTCTGCGTAGTTAGGACCTAACTTTGGAGGGTTGTTATCCCATGCTTTCGCCCTTGCTGTATCTGAATCATCCCATATCTTCTGCCAGTCTGGCCAGTGGGACTTTTCGTCATATTTTTCTTTGCCTCTTCTTGCTATAAAGTCATCAGCTATTTTTGACAGAGTTTCTTTGTTGAGAACCCATCCTCTTCTTGTGTAAGAAGACAGGTCGTAAACATCTGTATGGATTATACATACTGTTGGGCAGGCAAGTGTACACAGTCCACAGAACATGCATTTTGATAAATCCATGTCAAACTGGGATAAAACCTTCAACCCGTGATGGGGATGGTCTTCAGGAACGTCTAACTTTTCCGCTTTTATTATGAATATCTCAGGGACAGGACATGCTGCCTGACAGAACTTACAGGCTATACACCTGGTTTCTCCCATCTCAGGAGGTTTTATCTTCAGCTTTTTAACCCACGCGTCAAAATCTTCCTTTTCTGTTCCGTCAACATTCCTCAGACCATGGACGCCTCTGAATCTTGGTGCAGGCTCTACAAGCTCAAAGGGAAAGTCAACAGTTATAACCTTTCTGAACAGATGTTTTATTGTTGTTTTCAGCCCTTTCATAAAGTCTAAGAAAAATATCTTTTCTGTCAGTGTCTGGGGCTGAACATTTCTATTTAATCCAACCTTTTTTATTCCCATTGCTTCCTCCTATCTGTCTGTTTCCCCAACAACCGGGTCAATTGTTGACAGAATTGTTATGGCATCTGCTATTGGTCTGCCGACCATCAGTTTTGGAAATATCTGGAGGTTATAAAAGGCTCCAGACCTGAGTCTGAATCTGTGGGGTTTTATTCCATCTTTTGGCATAAATATGTAAACTCCAAGTTCTCCCCGTGGATTGTCAGCTCCTGCATAAACCTCACCTTTGAACAGCTTTGTTCCCCTTCCGTCTATTGTAATCTTCATCTTTTTGTCTTCAGGTTCAAAGAAGAATGGGTCGTTTTTGGACATTTTTCTCAATTTTTCTATACACTGCTGTACAATCCTTGCGGACTGTTTCATCTCTTCTATTCTGACTAAATATCTGTCATAAGAATCTCCCTTTTCACCAACAGGAACGTCAAACTCTACTTCACCGTAAGCATCATACTTGTCTATAATCCTCAGGTCGTATGGAACGCCTGATGCCCTTGCAACAGCTCCTGTCAGACCATAGCTGTAAACGTCTTCTTCTGTTATTATTCCAACGTCTATATTTCTTCTGAGCCATATCCTGTTTCTTGTCAGCAATGTTTCGTAATCGTTCAGTCTTGTTGGAAAATCCTTTATGAAATGCTCTATTGCATCTAATGCACCGTAAGGAAGGTCTGCGTAAACTCCTCCTACCCTGAAGTAGTTTATGGTAAATCTTGCCCCTGTTATACCTTCAAATATGTCCATTATCTTTTCCCTTTCTCTGAAGGTATACAGGAACATGGTTAAAGCTCCAAGGTCGAGGGCATAAGTTCCCAGCCACAGTAGGTGTGAGTTTATCCTTGAAAGCTCTGCAAGCATTGTCCTGATGTATTTTGCCTTCTCTGGAATCTTTTCATGTATTCCTAAAAGTTTTTCTGCTGCAACACATACAGAATGGTTTTCGTTCATTGATGCTATGTAGTCCATCCTGTCTGTGTAAGGTATTATCTGCTGAACATTAAGGTTTTCTGCGAGCTTTTCTACTCCCCTGTGGAGCTGTCCGATGATGATGTCACATTCCTGAACGTACTCACCTTCCATATCAAATAAAAACCATATTGTTCCGTGTGTTCCTGGATGGAGGGGTCCCCAGTTCAGGACAACCTGTGATTTTTTATTAGGCATTCTCTTTTTCTGGGTTATCTCTAAATCCTCTAATGTTGGAAGGGCTGTATGCATCCTTGAGTAGTTTTGAAGACCTTCTAACTGGTCCATTCTCTCTTTTTCGTTAAGGGAAGGCAGCTCAACCTCTTCGTATCCTTTTAGTGGAAAGTCCTTTCTCAATGGATGGTAGGGATACGTCTCCCACATAAACATACGAACCAGATTCTGATGTCCCTCAAACTTTATACCAAACATATCCCATGCTTCTCTTTCTGCCCATTTAGCACCAGCCCATATGTCTGTGAGTGTGGGGAGTGTTTCGTCTGTTGCCCATGTTTTTACTATGATTCTCTCTTTGTACTCCGGAGAAAATAGAATTAATACCCCCTGAAATCTCGGGTCAGCTTTCTGTCCGTGGTCTACTATAGTCCAGTCTATAAACATCTTAAATCTGTAATCTGGGTCTTCTTTCAGGAACTGAACGAACTGTTTAAAGTTCTCTTTTGGAACTTCAACAGAGTGGAAACCTTTATCACTTTCGTTAATCTGAACAAAATCAAACTGTTCCTGCAGTTTTTTTATTTTATCCAGAGTTATCCAGGACATATCGCCTCTCCATATTTTTTATAACAGTGTTATAAATTTTAAAGGTTAAATCATTTTTTATCAACTTTTTCAGTATAATGGATAATGTTAAATCAAAGATTTAAAGGAGATTTTTAGTTGGAAAATCCTGAAAAAAATTTAGAAAACTCCTCACAGGACAGTTTTAAGCTTATGGTTGCATACTTTCTGTCAACAGGTTTTTTTGCAGGAAAGTCTCCTGTTGCACCAGGAACAGTGGGAACACTTGTTGGATTAATCCCTATTTTGATTTACTGGACAAAGGGAGGTCAGTATCAGCTACTGAACCAGATATCCATAACTGTTGCAGTTTTTCTGATAGGTATATGGGCTTCCACCGTTGTTGTGGAAAGCTACAAAGAGAAAGACCCTGAATACATAGTTATTGACGAGGTTGCCGGTTATATGGTTGCTATGATAGGTTTCACTCCCACGTGGCAGCATCTTCTTCTTGCTTTTGTTGTTTTCAGATTTTTTGATATTGTAAAGCCTCCACCAGTCAGATTTTTTGAGAAACTTCCCTCAGGTTTTGGGGTTATGGCAGATGATGTGGTAGCTGGTATATACACGTGGATTGTTATGTTTATTGCTGTTAAATACTTTGGATTATGATTAAGGTTTTATTATTTTTCCTGATTTTTTTTCTTAAGGCTTATTCAGAGGAGTATGTTTATGGGAATGTTCTTCAGCTTCCCCCATACCTTTATGCTGTTGTTGTGAGTAAATCTTATCAAAAGATGCTTGTTATCAAGATGGAGGATGGTTATCCTGTTGTTGCTGACCAGTTTATCGCTGTCACAGGTCTAAAGTTTGGGGATAAGAGAAAACAGGGAGACATGAGAACCCCTTCAGGGGTTTATTTTGCCACAGCTTTTAAACCTGAGAACTCTCTTCCGTCTTACTACGGTGCAGGGGCATTTGTTCTGAACTATCCTAATGCTTTAGATAGATTTGTTATAAAAAGGGACGGAGACGGGATATGGATACATGGTTCCCAAAAACGAAACCCCCTGTTTTTTAGCTCAAAAGGATGTGTGATTTTGAATAACAGTAGTTTTAATGCCCTCTATCACTACATAAAACTGAAAAAAACACCAGTTGTAATTCAGGAGAGATTTGTTAAACTTCCTTTAAATGAGTTTGTTTCCTTAAAAAATAGAATAAACAGTTTTGTTAACAGGTACCTGCAGGCTCTGTTAGATGTATACAGGGGTGACACAGCCCCTTTATTGGGTCTGTATTCTTCCAATTTTGGCTCAAAGGAAGGAACTGTTTACGACATTGTAAAATCATATAAAAGGCTGTTTTTCTCTTACGGAGATACTCCTTTTGTTCGTGCTGTTAATAAAATGGTGCTTTACGATAAAAGAGATAACAATACTGAATACTTTACTGTTTACCTTAATCTTGGATTTCTTTCAGGAGATGAAATAAAGACAGTAAAAAAGGTATTATATATAACCGTTGAAAACGGGAAACTGAAAATAATTTCTGAAGAAAACTTTTAGGGGTAAAAGATGCTCAGTTACAAAGATGCAGGCGTAGATATTGAAAAAGCTGACAGGTTTGTTCAGCAGATTAAAGGTTTTGTTAAGGACACATTTGATAAAAATGTTATTACTCCTATCGGTGGTTTTGCAGGGGCTTATCTTCTTGAGTTAGCAAAGTTTAAACAACCGGTAATAACTTCCTCCACTGACGGTGTAGGAACAAAACTTAAGATTGCCCAGATATTAGATAAACACGACACAATCGGCATTGACCTTGTGGCAATGTGTGTAAATGACCTTGTAACAACCACTTCAAAGCCTTTATTCTTTCTTGATTACTTTGCAACAGGAAAGCTAAAGCCAGAAGTTGCTGTAAGTGTTGTGAAGGGAATAGCTGAAGGGTGTAAACAGTCTGAATGTGCACTGATTGGTGGAGAAACAGCAGAAATGCCCGGAATGTATAGGGAAGGGGAATACGACCTTGCAGGGTTTGCTGTTGGTGTTGTGGAAAAAGAAAAGATGGTTGACGGCTCAAAAACAGCAGAAGGAGATGTTCTGATTGGTATTGCCTCTTCAGGAGTCCACAGCAATGGATACTCACTGGTGAGAAAAATAGTTGAGACCAGAGGTTATTCTTATACTCAGCATATAGAAGAGTTTGGAAAAACATTAGGTGAAGAACTCCTCTCCCCTACAAAAATTTATGTAAAAACAGTTTTAAAACTTGCTGAAAGTGTAGATATTCATGCTGTAGCTCATATAACAGGTGGAGGTATTCCTGGTAATCTAATAAGAGTAATAAACAAAGGTTTGAAAGCTGTTGTTAAAAAGGGCAGCTGGGAGATTCCTCCTGTGTTTAACTGGATACAGAAGGAAGGAAATGTTCCAGAAGAAGAAATGTTCAGAACATTTAATATGGGCATAGGTTTGATTTTAGCTATTCCTAAAGAAAATGTAGACAAAGTGTTAAATCTTCTGGAAAGATTAGGCGAAAAAGCTTATGTGATAGGTAAACTTGAGGAAGGGGAAAGGTCTGTTGATATTGTGTGAAACCACCTGAGAGGTGGGTATTATGCCCATATACAGATATCTTGAAAAAGCAAAAAAAATACTTGACAGGAATTTTAATGGTCGTTTTACTGTTCCATCTATTTATTTATATCCCCATCAGTGGAACTGGGATTCTGGATTTATAGCTATAGGATATTCCCGTTATGATACAGACAGAGCTATTCAGGAAATTGTTTCTCTTTTTGAAGCCCAGTGGGAGAATGGTATGCTTCCCCACATAGTTTTTGACAGGCAAAATTTAGGTAAGTATTTTCCAGAACCAGACTTCTGGCAGACAGATATAGCTCCATTTTCAAATAAAAAACACCTTACCTCAGGGATAACACAGCCGCCTATACATGCCTACGCTGCTTTGAAGGTATACGAGAACGCAAAAGACAAAGAAAAGGCAAAACAGTTTCTCAGATGGATATATCCAAAGCTGATAAAGTTTCACAGATATTTTTATTTGGAGAGGAATCCTGACGATAACGGTCTTATATACATCAGACATCCATGGGAATCTGGAATGGATAACTCCCCTATGTGGGACTCAGTTTTGGAAAGGATAGACCTTAAGACAGCAAAACTTCCTCCATTTAAAAGGAAAGACAACAAAATAATAGACCCTGAGCAAAGACCAAAAGATGAAGATTATCAGCGATATATTTATCTTCTGGAACTGTTTAAAAAACACAGATACGATGAGAGGAAAATATTTCACGACTGCCCATTTATTGTGATTGACCCTCTGTTTAACTCTGTCTTGTCTGCTTCAAACGAAGCTCTCATAAAAATTGCTGATATAATAGGTGAAGACTGCAGACAGGCTGAAGAGTGGTATTTGACAACAGCCCGTTCAATGAGGGATATTCTTTACAGTAAGAAAGGGAAAATATTTTATGCTTATGATTATATTGAGAAAAAGCAGATAGAAGTTGCAACGTCAGCAGGATTTATGCCTCTTTTTGGTGGTGTTGCCTCCCATTCTCAGGCTGTAGAGCTCTTTGAGACAATGAACTCAGCAAGTTTCTGTAAAATCCACGAAGAGAACTGTTTTGCTATTCCAAATTACGACAGAACCAGAGAAGATTTCAGCACAAAAAACTACTGGAGAGGTCCTGTATGGATTAACATAAACTGGATGCTGTATCAGGGTCTGAAAAGATATAAGTTTAAACAAAAGGCGGAACATCTTGAAAAAACTATTCTTGAACTGCCAATCAGATTTGGTTTTTATGAGTATTTTGATTCTAAATATGGAACAGGATACGGAACAAAAGATTTTTCGTGGACTGCAGCCTTATTTATAGACCTTGTTCATGAATTTACAGAAACACAGGCTATAAAAAGTGGTATAGGTATATACATACAGTCGGTAAATAATGATGTAATTCTAAATTTAGACAGGAACAGTATATCTATAAATCAGCCTGATGAGATTTACAAGGAGTTTAACATACTAACAGAAAGCATTATCAGGCGATATGTAAATAACGGAACGGTTAACTACAAGAAGTTAAGACTATCCCCTGAGTATAAGCTGTTTCAAAACATAGCGGGAAAACTGTCCCTTTTTGACCTGTCTTATATAAACGGAGATAGCTCTTTCTTTATAAACCTTTACAACATGATGGTTATTGATTTTATACTGAAGATGAAGGTTAAAAAGTCTGTTAAAGAAGTAGATGGATTTTTCACAAAATTAAAATATCAGATAGATGGAAAAAAGTATTCTCTGAAAGATATTGAAGAGATTCTCCTTTCAAAAAACAACAGGGAAAAGATTCTCATTTCCCTCGTCAGAGGAACCCAGTCTTCTCCTCCTCTCAGGTATATTCCCCCCTCAAGTGCAGATTTTACCATTGACAGTATAGTAAAAGATTTTATTAATAGCTCAGAAGTTCTGGTTCTTCCTGAAGAAAACTCTGTTTTTGTGTCTGAAATTTTCCACTGGTATAAAAATTTGTTTGGCAGTGATTATAATATTCTAAAATTTGTGAAATATTATACTGTAGATAGGAGTAAAAAGAAGTTCCTTGAAGTAGAAAAAAATCCCCAGATTAGTTATCTCACCTATGACTGGAATCTGAATAACTGATTATTTCTTGTGACAGGTGAAACAGAGCTGACTATACTCGTTAGGTTTTCTCAGGAACAGGGGCTGTCCATTGTGGGGGTCGTGGCAGGTAGGACATTCTACTTTACCGTTAAACAGTTTTACGTCAGGCCATCCTTTTTGAGGGTCTGGAGGAATATTAAAGTCTGGGTCCTGGGCAGGTGTTGGATATGATATGGATATAGGGTGGTCGTCCATTAGATTTGCTCCTATTCTCCACAGTTTCCTTGGATATATACCAGAACCTGTATTATGACAGGCATTACAGTTAGGCTGTGAAGTAGTGTCAGGAACACTTCCTGAACCGGGACCGTTTCTCAGGTTGTGGGTGTCGTAAGGATTAACAGCACTGGCATCTCCCTCTGCAGATACTCCGTCGTGACATGACAGGCAGGCGAGGGAAGGAGGATTTGGAGAAGAATCTATAGTACTGTCAATCGTTGGACTGGAATACATCTGGAAGGCTGTTATGTCTGATATGTTTCTGTTCCATAAAGGTTTTGCTATATCACTTGCCCCGTGAGGTGTATGACAGAATACACATACCTGTGTCGTGGTTGTTGTGCTCAGGTCATGTTTTGACCCGACAATGTTGCTCTCCCCATTTTTTACAGAAATAAGCAGTATAAATGCAATTATAAAAATAATCATTTCAACCCCCATTATAAATATATATACTTTTTATAAAAATATCAATAATATAGTTAAATTCTATGGAGGAGAAAAAAGTGTATAATTAAAAGAAAAAAGGATTTTCTATGAATATTGTTGTTCTTATTTCTGGAAGAGGCTCAAATCTGAAAGCAATAGCAAAAGCGTTTGATGAAGGTAAGATAAAAGGAAAGATAAGTCTGGTAATATCAAACAGAGAAGATGCTCCCGGCCTAAAGGTGGCTCAACAGTTTGGTATACCTTCTGAATTTCACAATCCTTCAGATTTTGCCTCAAGGGAGGATTACGACAGACATCTGATAGATAGAATAGAAAAGGAAAAGCCAGACCTTGTAGTTTTGGCAGGATACATGAGAATACTGTCAGAAGAGTTTATAAAAACATTTGAAGGCAGACTTGTAAACATTCACCCTTCATTAACTCCTGCATTTAAAGGACTTCATGCCCAGAGGCAGGCTGTTGAGTACGGGGTGAAATTTTCTGGCTGTACAGTCCACTTTGTAACAGCAGATTTAGATGCTGGACCCGTTATTGTTCAGGCTGTAGTGCCTCTTACACCAGAAGACAGCGAAGAAACCCTCTCAGAAAAAATCCGTCATTACGAGCACAGAATATACCCTCAGGCTATAAAGTGGATTTCAGAAGGAAGGGTGAGACAGAAGGGCAGGATTGTAGTGGTTGAGGGAGCAAAATACGGCTGTTTGCCTGTTAATCCTGCCCTTGAGGATTTTTGATTATTCCCACCCTTTTTTGACAATCTCTTTAGATTTTTTATACGGATACTTTTTTACAAGCTCCTGTATGGACAGTTTCTGGTCTCCTTCTCTCATAAAGTGTATAAGCACAACAGATGCCCAGTAGTCTTTTTCATAATCTGTTCCTGTAAGCTGGACAGGAACACCGTATTCATTTACCGTGTGGCATGCTGCACATGTTACAGGTCCTGCATATTTTCCGTCAGGTGAGAACTGCAGAGCCTGCTTATGGGTAGTCAGGTCAACAGTTCTTTCCTCACCTTCGTATCTGACAGGGTACAGACCGTGAGGGGATTCGTGACAGCTCTGACAGGCAATAACTCCGTGAGCTTTTGAGTATCTGTAGAGGGAGTATTTCTTAGGCTGGTCTATAGGAAAGTATTTTCCTCCTTCACTTTCAACAAAAGGAGCGATATGACAGTCTGCACAGTGGGGCTCAGATGGAGCAAGCCACCAGTCTTTCCCTGCGGAAGCTTTATCATACCCTACAGGTTTTCCCTTTTTTGAAAACCACGGAAGAAGCTGAAGGTTGCCGTCTTTGTCTTTGTGGGCTTTAACTAAAACGGCAGGCTTGTGTTTTGTATAGTAATCATGAACAGGATTCTGCTTTTTGTTTACCTTTGGGTCTGCAAAGTAATCTCTGAACTTTTTCTCATCACCATCTGCTATTACTCTGATAACCTCTTCAATGCTTTTGTTTCTCAGTGTTTTTCCTTCCTGTAGAACAGGATTTTTCAGATTGTCATATCTGTACAGCTCCTGAGTAAGGAAATTGTGGCAGTTTGTGCATGTAAGACCTCTTATCTGACCTGTTCTGTTCCCTTTTTCATCTGTTTTACTCACATTATTTAAAAACCACTTTCCTATCTCGTTCAGGAAAAATGGTGGCTTTACATCAGGGTTTGAATGGGCATCCCTCCTCAGATAGCATCCACCTCCTGCTGTTCTCTGGTCAGCATTGGAAAATCTTGGATTTCCCTCTTCATCTATTATCTGGAAAGGATTTGTTGCAAAGTCGTTCATCTCTTCAGACTGCCAGTGTGTTGGATGGCATGCCTGACAGTTCTGGGTTCTTCCTGCCCCATCAGGCATTGGAACAGCCACAGCATGTTTTCCATGGATTGCTTCTGTTAGTGGCTTTGCTTTTTTCAGCTTGTATCCTGATGCTGTAGGTCTTGGTGATTGCAGGTTCCCTGATATGTTATCTCCATGGCAGTCTGCACAGTAAACTGGTCCTACAGAGCCTAATCTGTTTGTTGGAGCATTGGGATTGTATTCCCTCAGGAAATCTGTTTTGTGATTTTTATCGTGAAGCTCTAATATGTTAATAGATGCCTGGGCCTGTCTAATCATAAATTCAGACATATCTGGATAGTTTTCTTTCCAGTATCTGTATTCTAAATCAAACAGTTTTAATCCTTTACTTCTTGATAGTCTGGCAGCTATTCCCTCTCCTGAATGGCAGGTGTAACAGTTTGGTATATCAACAGGGTTTGTTCCGAAAAATGATACTATCTTACCGTTTTGAGTTATTGGCCTTCCGTCATCTCTATAAAGCTCAACAACAGAGACCTGATAAGGCTGAAAATCCTTGTTTGTTATTGTTCTTATTGTTCCTTTCCTTTTGCTGTCGTTAAATGCGGTAAGTGGCAGTCCTAAAGCATCCCATACATAGGATGCTGTCAAAACAAGGGGAACATTTTTAACTGCAGGTATCATTGAGTCTGTAAAAACAATATTGCCTCCTTTCCTCCCTGCAAAATCCATAAATCCACCTGACAGAGGTTTTCCGCTGGGACCAGCATCAACAGGTATCTGTATTTCCCTTCCTATCCTCAGTCTGTCTTTTTCAGTCCATTTTTCCGGTATAGTTCCTTCTAAATCCTTGTATATAAACAGATGTGTCCATACGTAGTTTGCCAGATTGTCTCCCGGGTCATTCATGTCTCCATCCTGATTAACATCTTTTCCTATCTGCCAGTATCTCATTTTGTTGCCTTCGCTGTAGCTGTTATCCTTTACATAGTAGTACAGTTTTATCTTGTCATCTGGTGTAAGCATCTGGGGGAGTTTACCTTCTGTTCCACATCTGAATGCCTGTGCCTGAATACTGTTGTATGGAGGAATAACACAGCAGTAAGTCATATCAAATCCAACACAGTGCATTCCCAGCTCGTAATTTATAAAAATGCTGTAACTATTTTTAGGGTTGTATGCTTTTACTTTTTCCCCTTTGATTTCTAAGGTTATTGGAGAAAGCTTATCAAATCCAAAAGGTGGTTTTTTACTGTAATCTCCATAGCTAAAAAACAGCAGTCCCGAAATTGCTGTCGTCAGGAAAACCTTTCTCATCTTTACCCCCTTATTACAAAAATATAATTAAATATATTTCTATTATAACAGGTGAAATAAAAATTTTTATGTATTAGATTTATAATTGTTTAAACTATCTTCACGGAGGGATTGCTGTGAGGAGGATTTTACCTGTAATTTTGCTTTTGTTTTATATATCCTATGGTCAGGAAATCAAAGTTTTAGACA
>JALSNI010000047.1 GCA_026987075.1 Persephonella sp.
GAAAAAATATTCCCATTTTCTTGAGATTATTGGAAAAGCCCATAGATTAGAAATAAAATAAACGGAGGTCTCCATGGAAACATTATTTCCAGAATTTACTGTAAATGAAGAAAATATAGATAAACAGAAAGAATTAGTTTTAAAACAGATTAAAGAAAACAAAGAAAAAATTGAGAAATTACTTTCCTTACCAGAAAAAACTTACGAAAATTTTGTTACCCCTTATCAGCTTATCCACGAAAGGTTAGGAATGCTGTTTTTTCCTATATCCCATCTAAACTACGTAAAAAACTCCCCAAAAACACAGGAGGTATACACTGAGCTAATTACTGTAATTACTGAATACTACACACAGTTAAATCAGGATGAAAGAATATACAGAGCTTTTAAAGAAATTCTACAGAAAGAAGGAGACAGGCTTTCGGAAGAAAAAAGAAAGGTGTTACAGGACGCAATAAAAGATTTTGAGCTTTCTGGTGTTGGACTGCCTGAAGAAAAAAGAGAGAAAGTAAAAGAGATAAATATAAAGCTGTCTCAACTTCAAAACCAGTTTGCCCAGAATCTCCTTAATGCAACAGACAGCTATGAGATGATAATAGAGGATTACGAGGATGTAAAAGAACTTCCTGATTCTGATTTACAATCTGCAAAAATTGAAAAAGATGGAAAGATTGTTTATAGATTTACCCTTCATCAGCCCTCTTACATATCATACATGACTTACGGTTCAAACAGAGAGAAAAGGGAGCAGTTATACAGAGCATACGTAACAAGAGCTCCCCAAAATGAGCAGGTATTGGAAGAAATCCTTCTGCTAAGGGATGACCTTGCGAAACTGTTAGGTTTTAATAGCTATGCAGAGCTTTCTCTGTCTAAAAAAATGGCCGAATCTCCAGAGCAAGTTATAAGTTTTTTAAGGGAACTTGCTGTCAAAAGCAGGCCTCAGGCTGAAAAGGAGTATCAGCAGTTAAATGAGTTTGCTAAATCTTTAGGACTTGAAGGTAATGTTCAGGCTTATGACTTTGCCTACTATGCAGAGAAGCTGAAAAAGAAACAGTTTAATGTAAATGATGAGGATTACAAACCCTACTTTGAGAAAAATGCTGTTATAAAGGGACTGTTCAATTTCCTGAAAAAGCTGTTTAAGTTAGATTTTGAGGAAGTAAAAGCTCCTGTATGGCATCCTACTGTTTCTGTTTTTCATTTATACAGAAAGGGAAATCTGATTGGAAGACTTTATTTAGATTTAGAAGCACGGAAAGGAAAAAGAGACGGTGCATGGATGGATGAATGGGTCAGTTATCACCGCAATATAGAGGGGAAAACAGTCCCTCCAGTGGCTTTTATAGTGGCTAATTTCTCTCCTTCTTCAGAGGATAGACCTTCCCTCCTTAGACCATACGATGTTGAGACTCTTTTCCACGAGATGGGACATGCACTCCATCACCTTCTTAGCAGAGTTGAAGAACCATTTGTCAGCGGAATATCTGGAGTTGAATGGGATGCAGTAGAGTTTCCCTCCCAGTTTTTAGAAAAGTTTGCATACGAGCCAGCAGTTTTAAAAGAGTTTGCTTACCACTATAAAACAGGAGAACCAATACCAGAGGAGATGATTCAAAAGCTGAAAGAGTCAAAAAACTTTATGTCAGCACTGTCTATGCTGAGACAGATAGAGTTTGCCCTGTTTGATATGCTGATTCACATAGGAAGACATACTGCAGAAGATGTTCAGAAAATTCTTGACCAGGTGAGAGAAGAAATCTCTGTAATAAAACCCCCATCATACAACAAATTCCAGTGGTCTTTCAGTCATATATTTGCTGGAGGTTATGCTGCAGGTTATTACAGCTACAAATGGGCAGAGGTGCTTTCTGCCGATGCTTACTTTATGTTTATTGACAGCGGCATTTATAACGATGATGTAGCAGAAAGTTTTTACTCAGAAGTGCTTTCAAAAGGTGGAAGTAGACCAGCCATGGAACTGTTTAAAAATTTTGCCGGTAGAGAGCCTGATGTAGATGCACTCCTCAGGCTCAGTGGAATAAAAACATCACAGGAGGAAAAGGTATGATAGTAGTTATGACAAAATTTCCCATCAATCAAGAGTATCTTGAAACTTTTGAGCAGTATGCGTTAGAAAGGTTTGGTGAAAAAGGTCTGAAAGAGCAAGAAGGATTTATAAAAATGAACCTTCTAAAACCAGAAAACTTCCCTCCAAATAGTAGAAATAACATATTTATAATAGAAACTTACTGGAAAGACATGGAATCTCTGAAAAAGTATATGGAAAGCGATGCATTCAGAAAAGCTCACGAAAATCCTCCACCAAGGGAGTGGTTTGCTGGGCATCCTGTTGTTGAGGTATATACAGTTATAAAAGAGGGGTAAGATGAACTTTATATCAGCAACCTATCTTATTAGCTCAGATAAGAAATTTTCTCCTGAAGATAAATTCAGTAGCTACATAAAGGAGTTATTTGGAGAGGGAAAGTTTTCTCCTAAAATTTCAGAAGCAGAATATATGTATGATGAAGACTCAGGATTACATAAAGGACTGATAAAAGTAGATTTTCCTATTGTTATCTTTAAACATAACATTGCTTCTATCCTTACATTGTTATATGGAGAACTTGTTGTCCCAGAAAATGTCAAACTTATTGATATTGAGTTTCCTCCAGCATTTCTTGACCATTTTTCTGGACCAAACTTTGGGATTGATGGAATAAGATACATATTAAACATCAAACACAGACCATTAGTATCTATACCACTCAAATACACAAACGGTGTTGAAAAAGAAGATTTCGTAACTCTTCTTAAGAGTGTAATTGAAGGTAACCCTGACATTATAAGAGAAGATGAACTTTTCTTAGATGACTCTTACATACCTTTTGAAGAAAGGATAAATAGTGTTTGCAGAATATTAGATAACTATAGCAAAAATATTATCTACGCACCTTTGCTTCATGGAAATATTGTTGAAATAGCAGACAAAATAGATTTTGCATCTAAAAAGGGAATAAAAGCGTTCCTGTTAAATTTATTTCCTATAGGGATAGAAAATCTGTATTTCCTATCAAAAAAATACAAAGTTGCCTTTCTAATAAATCCTGGATACCCTCCATTTTTTTATGAAAAAGACCAGTTTGGTATAGAACCCTCTTTATTTTTCGGAAAGATACTTAGATTAGCTGGTGCTGACATGATTTTTATTCCTTCCCCATTTAGACATAAAATTGTGCCCCATTACCGCTCTGTAGAAATTGCAAACTCACTTTTAGAAAGTTTTGAAAACATAAATAAATCATTTCCTGTAATTTATGGAGGCGTATCAGAAAAGGAGTTATATAACATATTTTCAGATTTTGGAAGTCAGGTAATAATTGATACAGAAATACCATTTTATTCTGCAGATGTCATAACAGAAAAAGTAATCTCCCTTATGGATACTGTAAAAAGTATTAACAGGTAAAGAGGGTGGAGAAGGCAATATTTTTTTCTGATTTTGACGGAACAATAACAAAAAAAGATGTTATTGAAGCTATTATGTCTAATTTTGCACCCTCCCATTGGGAAGACATTTACACTTACCTTACAGAAGGAAAACTTGACATAGATGTAGGAATAAGAATGATGTTTAATCTACTTCCCTGTGAAAAAAAAGAAGAAATCGTAAATTGGTGTTTAGAAAATGTAGAAATAAGAGATGGTTTTAATGAATTTTTATTGTATCTAAAGGAAAAAAACATTCCCTTTGTTATTTTAAGTGGAGGGATGGACTTTTACATATATCCACTTTTAAAGGAATATCTACCCTTGATTTATAAGATTCACTGCAATAGATTTATCTGCAAGGGAGGGAGAATGGATGTCTTTTTCGGTTATAGATGCAGTAAAGAGTGTAAGAGGAATTGTGGAGTATGTAAACCGTATATCATTCAAAAATATTACAAAAATTATAACCTGAAATTCTATGCAGGAGATGGTATTACAGACCTTGACGCATGTCAATATAATGATATAATTTTTTCAACAGGAGGGTTCACAGAGTATTTAAAGGAGAAAAAAAAGAGGACAATAAATTTTGAAACATTCTATGAAATCGTAAATGCTATGGAGGAAATGGAGAGGGATATAAATCATGAAAATCATCTGTGAAAAATCTGTGAAATCGTGTAAAATGTTTTCTATCAAATATTTTAGGAGGTAATCTCATGGGAGAAAACACGGCCGTCAAGTGGATTCTGTTCTTCTTCTTCCCGGCCCTGTTCATTTACGGCCTGTTGCACGTTTACTCTTCAAAACCTGCACAGGCAAAAAGAACAAAAGACCTTACGGCGCAGGAAGAAGCAGGAAGGAAAGTTTACAACAAGTTCTGTGTTGGTTGTCACGGAGTTAATGGAGACGGACAATCGGAAGCTGCAAAATTCTTCAAAGACAAGCCACCAAACTTTCACACAGCTGTTTTCAGATGGAAGTCTACTCCTGAAGGGACACTTCCAACAGATGAAGACTTGATGCACATTTTAAACTGGGGGATTCCTCAAACCCCAATGCCATCCTTCAAACTTGTTCCAGAAGTTCAAAAGAGAGCAGTCATTGCTTACATCAAAACATTCTCAGACAGATGGGAAAAGGAAAAACCAGGAGAATCTGTATATAGACACATCAAAAAACCTGAATGGTTTGGCTCTCCTGAATCAGTTGAAAAAGGTAAGCAGATTTACGCCCAAAACTGCACAGCATGTCACGGTGAGCAGGGAAGAGGAGATGGTCCACTTGCATCAACACTTCCTGTTCCACCAACAGACCTGACATATCCTGTTAGAGCTGCAGGTCCAAATCCAGAGGATACTTTCAGAGTTCTTACTGTTGGTCTTGAAGGTTCTCCAATGCCTAAGTTTGATTTTCTGTCTGAAGAAGATAGATGGCATCTCGTTTCTTACATTGCTTACCTCATGAACAAAGGTAAATAATAAGGAGGGTAAAAATGGCAGCTAACAATCAAGAACTGCAAAACCTTGTCAACTATGGGCTTGTTAAAGCTCATGTTGCAATGGGTCTGATATTTTTCATAATCGTTGCATTAATGGGATTTTTATACTCTCTTCAGCTTGACGGTATATACCCATTTCCTGGCATAGAGTTTTTATCTCCTGGTAGAGTAAGAATGATTCATACAGCAGGTGCTGCATATGGATTCCTTGTAAACATGTTTACTGGTCTTCTTTACTGGGCTGTTCCAAGATTTACAGGTTATAAGGTTCTAAGTGATGCTCTTGGATGGTTTATGTTTATTGCACTGCAAGCAGCAGTTTTAATAACGGTTGTTGCTATTCTTTTCCTTGGAATGGCAGATAACGTTGAGTGGGGTGAAACTCCATGGTGGCTTGACCCTATAATTGTATTCTGGCTTCTGCTTCATCTATTGCAGTTTGGTGCTCCACTCTTTAAAGCCTCTCAGAGAGGGCCCCTCTACGTTACAGGCTGGTATATTTCTGCTATGCTCGTATGGACACCACTCGTTGTTTTTATGGGTAACCTGATTCCAAGATTCTGGGCTGTTGGTTCTGGTGCAGGTGCAGTTCAATCAACATTTATTCACGACCTTGTTGGTCTTTATGTTACTCCTGTTGCGTGGGGTCTGATGTATTACTTTGTTCCTGTTATTATGAAAAAACCTATGTGGTCTCACGGTTTATCACTTCTTGGTTTCTGGGGACTGGCATTCTTCTATCCAATGAACGGTGTTCACCACTTCCTGTGGTCTCCAATACCAATGTTTGCTCAATATTCAGCTGTTTTTGCAACAGTTGCTGTTGAGTTTGCAGTAACCTCTGTTCTTATTAACTTTATGATGACACTGAGAGGTTCTGCAGAACAGCTTAAATACAATGTTCCATTGAGATATATGTATACAGGTGCTATCTTTTACTGGATTACATGCTTCCAGTGTGCATTCCACGTAACACTTACATTCCAGAAGGTAATCCACTTTACTGACTGGGTAACTGGACACGCTCACCTGATAATGTTTGGAACGTTTGGACTGTGGGTTCTTGGTATGGCTGAATATGTATGGCCAAGACTGTTTGGAAAAGAAACAATGTATTCAAAAGGTCTTTCAGAAGGTGCTTACTGGCTCCTTATGATTGGTGTTCTTGCGATGTTCTTTGACCTTACAGCAGCAGGTCTGGTTCAGGGATTTGACTGGATAGGTCTTAACCCATGGATAGATTCTGTAAACTTCTCTAAACCATTCTGGTATTTCAGGTCTATAGCTGGAATCATGATGATAACAGGACTGTTCATGTATGCACTGAACTTCTATAAAACTGCAACTGCTAAAGCTGGACTTACAGCAGAGCTCAGAGAAGTGTAAGGAGGTAGGGAATTATGGGTAAGATGGAACGTTTTTCATTTGTTGCGTTAGTTGCAGGAATAATTTTCTTCCTGTTTGCTGACTTTATATCTTGGGCTCTGCCGATGTTTGTTCTAAAGGATATAAAGAAAAAGTCAGTTGAAGACCTGGCAGCTGAAGCTATAGCTAAAAACACAACTGCATGGTCAGATTTTAATAAATTAGCAAGATATTATCCTGAATCTTTCAAAAAGCTTTGCGAATATACAGAAGCCTATAGTGGAGCATCTGAAGTTATTAAAGACTGTAAACCAAATGAGAAAACATTTGCAAAAGCTCTCAGAATAGGGCATAGATGGTATATAGCTGAAGGTTGCTGGAACTGCCACTCTCAGATGGTCAGACCAGTTTCTAATGAAACACTTAGATTTGGAATTCCAGGGGTTTCTAATACTGTATCTTATCCTTCTGAATTCCAGAACGAGCTCCAGGCTCCTGTTCTCTGGGGAACAAAGAGAGTTGGACCTGACCTTATAAGGGAAGCTGCTGTTCATAACATTGGATGGCAGGTGGCACACCTCTATAACCCTCAATCTACATCTCCAGGCTCTAATATGCCCGGATATCCATGGTTTTTTGAGAAAGATAAAAATGGAAATATTGTTCCTAACGAAAGAGGTCTTGCTCTTCTTACTTACGTGATGTGGCTTGGTAGCTGGGAAGTAAAACCACCTAAGCCATTTAGAGTAGAAACTGCAGAAAAATAGGGGCTGTAGTGCCCCCTTTCTCCTAAAAAGGAGAATATGGAGGTAAAAGATGAGAATATCTCAAAAAACAGTAGCTTTACTTATACTGTTCATATTCCTGTTTGTTGTTGGAACAATTATCGCAGTCAGAACAGTTGCATATCTTGAAGCTGGTATGTCCGGTTCTGAGATGAAAGGCTTCCTTGTGGAAGTAATAGCCTATGTTGTAGCTCTTACTGGATGGTTTTTACTATTTGTCTATTCTTATATGAAGGGGGATTTTAAGGATATAGAAGGTCCCAAATATGAGATTTTAGAGATGGAAGAAAAAATTGTAAAAGCAGAAAAAGAAGGAGGTAAATACTGATGGCTTCACATCTTGAAAATACAAAGGCTGTAGATAAAATAACATACGTTACAGATGCAGTTCCAACATGGTGGATGCTGTTCTGGATTGGTTATATTCTGTTTGCTGTTGCTTACATTGTTTTTGACTGGATTCCAGATTTCTTAGGCTGGCTTGATGTTTTAGGAAAGGGCCCAGAAGCAGCAGATAAGTATATCTGGCTTAGAGAGTTAATGAGACATTAATAAAACAGTAAATTGAACTCAATAATACTTTATTGAAGAAGGGGCGTTAAGCCCCTTTTTTTTGCTTCATGATAGTTTTCGGTTTTATTATGTGAAATTATTTATACCGTAAATACCCGTATTTAAATTAGAAATTTAATAAAAAGATTGACATTTTATTAATTGTATTTTATCTTATTAATACCTCCCCCCTCCCTCCCCCCAATTTCTGAGGCTCCGCAATGGAGCCTCCTTTTTAAGACTTGTTTTTTGTGATATCATAAAATGTAGAAAAAAAAGAGGTTATTTCTGTGTTTCCTATAAAAGACAACATTCCAACAAGAACATTTCCTATTCTTACGGTGCTATTAATCGTAATAAACTGTATTGTGTTTCTCTATGAGTTATCTCTGCCTCCACAATTTTTGAAACTCTTTATCCATCAGTATGGGTTGTTGCCTGTTGATATCCTTCAGTTCAGAATAGACAAAGTTATAACTTCAATGTTTATTCACGGTGGGTTTGCTCACCTTTTTGGTAACATGCTGTTCTTGTGGATATTTGGTAATAATGTTGAAGACGCTTTAGGAAAATTTAGGTTCATTATTTTCTATCTTATTTCTGGGTTTGGAGCTGCATTGACCCAGTCCGTAGTAAGTCTTACAGCTGGAAATCCTTTTATCCCTATGGTTGGAGCTTCAGGAGCTATAAGTGGAATATTAGCTGCATACATAAAACTTTATCCCCATGCAAAGGTCTTAACTTTTATACCTCCATTTTTCTTTATGTTGTTTGTTTTGCCTGCCTGGTTTTTTATAGGATACTGGTTTTTCCTTCAGGTTCTCTTTGCTATTGTGGTTCCGCCAGGCATAGGAGGTGTAGCGTGGTATGCCCACATAGGAGGGTTTGTAACTGGTTGGTTTTTGATAGATATTCTGTATAGACCTTCAAAAACTAAAATTGTTCATTATTCAATTTTAAGATAACAGGTTCACTTTTGTTTCCCGCTTTATCTACAGCATAGACTTTGATAACTGAGTTAGGTTTTAATTTCTTAACGGTTATAAAATATGTTTTTATTGGTTTTTCTAAAACTTTTTTCCCATCTATCTCAATTATATATCCAACAACATCTACCGAATCACTGTCACTCCAGAGTATGTAATATTTCTTTCCTTTTCTCATAACTTTAAGATTTTTAGGTGGTGATGGAGGAAAAATATCTTTAAAAGTTACACATTTAATCTGGGAAGGACTGCTTTCCACTCCATTTTCGTCTTCGTAAGTCAAGTAATAGCAGTAGTTTTTCCCAGAAATAACAGACCTGTCTATGTAGTGGTTTATTTTTGAAACGGTTTTTGCGGGGATAGGGTAGAAGATATTCCTTTTTGTTCTATATATGTTTGTTTTTAAATTATTTTCAGACCATAAGATTTCCACTCCTTCTTTTTTTATTTTGAGGTGAATATCAGGTGTGATGGTGGGATATTTTATTGAGGGTATGTAACAAAAGTATTTTGAAAATCTACTTTCTCTTCTTTTTGTTATGACCTTGAAACGGAAACAGTATTCTTTAACTTGGGAAAAACTGTATCTAAACCAATAAAGATTTCCTTCCTTTTCTATATTTTTTATTATCCTGTGTTCCATAGAAAATATGTCAATCCTAAAGCTTTCCTTCATAACCCTTCCATCTTCGTAGTGGGGAGTATATTGCCAATAAACTACAAGCTCATTATCCTGCTGTTTAATACGTGCTGTTTTTACTGTTTCTGGGTTGTCAGATAGGGGAGGATATGGGCCCCCTTTAACGCCACACCCTATAGTAAAAATCACTCCAGTTAAGAATATACTAAATTTCGTTTTCAATGATAAATTCCCTCAGTTTAAGGAGTTTTGTTATAACTGCTGGGAATTCTTTTAGGGGAACTTGATTAGGACCGTCAGAAAGTGCTTTTTCAGGATTTGGATGTGTCTCAAAAAACAGGCCATCAATGCCTACTGATATGGCTGCTTTTGCCAGAGGATAAACAAACTCCCTCTGTCCCCCTGACGAACTACCCTGTCCACCGGGAAGCTGGATGCTATGTGTTGCGTCATATATAACAGGAGCAAACTGCCTCATTATTGGAAGGCTTCTAAAGTCCACAACAAGATTGTTATATCCAAAAGATACCCCCCTTTCTGTAAGATAGAATTTTTTTGCTCCTCCAAATTTTAGTTTCTCAACAATATTTTTAGTATCCCAAGGAGCAAGGAACTGTCCTTTTTTAATATTT
This sequence comes from Persephonella sp., assembly GCA_026987075.1. GTDB lineage: Bacteria > Aquificota > Aquificia > Aquificales > Hydrogenothermaceae > Persephonella_A. The sequence continues at coordinate 9,957 of JALSNI010000047.1, forward strand.
ATTTCCTTTCCTGTTCTTGCAGCTGCCAGTAGCAAATCTGTCTGTCTTGATAAAAATGCAGGTATTTGAATTATATCTACTACTTCTGCGACTGTATCAGCTTGATGTGTTTCGTGTATGTCAGTAAGGACAGGAAGATTGTAATCTTTTTTTATCCTTTCTAATACTTTTAAACCATAGTCAATACCCTTTCCTCTAAAAGAGTGGATGCTTGACCTGTTTGCCTTATCAAATGAAGATTTAAAAACAAATCTGATATCAGGAAACTTTTCTTGAAGCCCCCTTATAACTTCTGCAACTTCTATGCATATCTCCTCGTTTTCAATAACACAAGGCCCAGCTATTACTGTAAATTTCTCCATTTTTTTCTCCTTACTTATTGGGCTATAAAAATGATATGTAATACTAACAATAAAAACAACTGTATTTTACTAAAGTAAAAATGGTATAAAATATAACTTAAAAGAGTTAAGTTTGAGGTGGTGTGTTGTCTCTTACAGAAATAATTCTAAACATTGCCCTTATTGGTGGAGACCCAGTTCTCTACATTCTTATTTTGATGAGCATAATAGGTGTTGCTGTTGTTATTGAGAGATTAATCGTCATTCCCAAGATTGAGAAAAATATGATGAGTTATGACCCTCTAACACTTAAACTTTCTTTAGAAAAGCGGTTAGGAATTTTGGCAACCTTTGGTAATAATGCTCCATTTATAGGTCTTTTTGGAACAGTTTTAGGGATTATAAAGGCATTTCACGACCTTGGAATTTCAAAAGAGTTTGGTGTGAGGGTTGTGATGACAGGTATATCGGAAGCCCTCGTTGCAACAGCAATGGGATTATTTGTTGCAATACCTTCTGTAATAGCATATAACTACTTTGTCAGAAGGGTGAAAAAAATTCTTCTTACTTATGAATATAAGAAAAATCTACCTGTAGATATGAGGGAGTGATGAAACTTATAGATGATGACGACAGAGAAATATCTGAAATAAATATGACACCTTTTGTAGACATCATATTAGTTGTCCTTATAATATTTCTTGCCACTGCGACATTTATTGTGGAAGGTAAAATTCCACTAAACCTTCCAAAATCACAGACAGCAGAAACAGGTGAAATAAAAGAAAGAAAAATTATAATAACAATAAAAAACGATGGTTCAATATTTTTAGATGATAAAAGGATTTCTAAAAAAGATTTAAAAGAAAAAATAAAAATATTGAACAAGAACAGCACTGTAGTGTTAAGAGCAGACAGGAATGTTCCATTCCAAAAGGTTGTTGATGTGATAGACATATGTAGAGCTGAAGGAATTGAAAAATACACTGTAGAAACTATGAGATTTGAGTAGCATTTGGAAAGAGTTTTAGATGATAAAAAGGTTTTTTTAATAGGACTTTTAACGTCTATTCTTTTTCATGGAGTTATACTGTTATCCCTGATATATTTGGGAAAACCAAAAGAAAAGGAGAAGCATAAAGAAAAAGTTGTTTACATAAACATAGTAAAGCCAAAAAAGAAAGAAAACAAAGCTCCTAAAGTAAGGAAGAAAATTCCTAAAGGACAGAAAAAACAGATTAAGCCAAAAATAAAACCTAAAAAACATACTGTGATTAAAAAAACACCGCCAAAAATTAAAAAGAAAGTAAACGAACAAAAAAAGATACAACCAAAACCTATAAAAAAAGTTACAAAAACAGGAAAAGCGAAAAAAATTTCTAAAAAAGAACTCAAAATCCCCCAGATAAAACAAAAAGAATTACAGGAAGTAACAAAAGAAATCCAAAATATAAAAATAGATGAAAATATGTTAGAAGCGGACAGCTTCAATATATCAAATTTAAAAGGAAAAGAACTTATATATCAACATGGAACAACAGAAGAGAAAAGGGAAGAAAAAGTATCAGATGAAGACATTCTTGCTTACATAAAGGAACTTGAAAGATATTTAAACGAACTTGCAAGAAAGAAAGACCTTTATCCTCCGATGGCAAAAAGATTAAGAATTGAAGGGTCTTTAGTTGTAAGATTTACTATTAAAGCAGACGGCTCTGTTGATGAAAACTCCATTCAGATAATAGACAGCAGCAGCTACAACATTTTAGACAAAGGTGCAGTAAAACTGATAAAAAAGTATGTTCCTATGTTTGCCCAAAAGTATGGTAAAAAACCTCCGAAAGGGGATTTAACAATAGAGTTGCCAATAACTTTTGAGATAATAGGTTGGTAATGAAAAAGGTTTATATTTTTACAGATGGTTCATCTTTAGGAAATCCAGGACCAGGGGGCTGGTGTGCTATTCTCCGATACAACAAACACGAAAAAATACTGAAAGGAGGAAAAAAACAAACAACAAATAATGAAATGGAATTAACAGCAGTTTTAGAAAGTCTAAAAGCATTAAAAGAACCCTGTGAAGTGTATCTTTATTCTGACTCAAAATATGTAGTAGATGCTATTGAAAACTGGATACATGATTGGGCAAAAAAAGGATGGAAAAATGCAAAAAAAAAGGACATTTCTCATAAAAGTTTATGGAAAGAAATTTATAATTTAATGAAAAAACACAAAATCTACACATTTTGGGTAAAAGGGCATTCTGGACACAAAGAAAATGAGCTTTGTGACAGAATAGCAAAAGAAGAAGCAATAAGATACAGGGGGGAGTAAAATGGAAGTTATATTTATTACAGATATGTTTCAGCCAGCTGAGGAAGAAAACATCCATCACAATACAGGTATTTTTGGAAATAAATTAGCCAACTGGATTGCTGGGAAATTGGTCAATTACAACTACAAGCCTAAAGTTATCCAACAAGATTGGGGGTGGCAGGTGCTTTTAGAAGAAAAGCCATATTTGTTGTATATTGGATGTCATAATCTGTGGGATGGAGAAGATTTAGATGCTGGTTTTGTAAAATGGCGATGTTTCACAAAAATAGAGGAGACTGGATTTTTAACTAAACTACGGAAAAACATTTTATTTTCTGAATTTGAAAAAAAGATAGGAAGAGTAGATTTTTATTTAAAGAATATTTTGTTTTCTGAAAATAGGATTAAAGTCATAACCATAGAAAATGATATGTCTGTTCATTAGAGGAGAAAATGGGCAAAATTAAAACAGTCTACATCTGCTCCCAGTGTGGAGCTACATTCCCTACGTGGTCTGGTAGATGTGCTTCCTGTGGAAGCTGGAACACTCTAACGGAAGAAATAAAAACAAAAAGCCAGGCTAAAAAAGAAAGAGGCAAATCTTCCTATAACAGACCAATTCCAATAACAAAAGCAAGTATAGAAGAGAAACAAGAGAGATTATCAACAGGAATAAAAACTTTAGATGAAGCTCTTGGAGGAGGCATTGTTCCCGGACAGGTTATTCTTATATCTGGAGAACCGGGAATAGGAAAATCAACTTTACTGTTGCAGGTCTCATCCAACATCTCTGCATATAAAAAGGTGCTTTACATTACAGGAGAGGAATCAGTCCATCAAGTTTATCTTAGAGGACAAAGAATTGGTGCTGTTAGCGAAAATCTACACATCCTTTCAGAAACAGAGCTTAACAGCATACTTCACATCATAAAAGATTTTAAACCTGATTTCGTAATAGTAGATTCTGTTCAAACTTTATATTCAGCAGATTTAGAGTCTGCTCCCGGTTCTGTGTCGCAAGTGAGAGAAGTAAGCAGTAAACTTACAGAAATTGCTAAAATTACTAATATTCCTGTTATTATTGTTGGACAGGTTACTAAAGAAGGTAGTATAGCAGGTCCTAAAGTATTAGAGCATGTGGTGGATACAGTGGCTCAGTTTGAGGGAGAAAGGGGACACGCATACAGGGTTTTAAAAATAGTAAAAAACAGGTTTGGGGCATCAGGAGAGATAGCTGTCTTTTCTATGGAAGAAAAAGGTCTTAAAGAAGTAGAAGACCCATCTTCATTTTTTCTTTCAGAAAGACCTGAAGGTAAGTCAGGTAGTATAATATTTCCATTTACAGAAGGTGCAAAACCTGTTTTAGTGGAAGTTCAGGCTCTTGTATCAAAAACTGTTTATGCAGTTCCCCAGCGAAAAACACAGGGGTTTGACATAAACAGACTGTCTATACTAATAGCAATTATTGAAAAAGAGATAGGAATATTTTTGAAAGATAAAGACATATTTGTAAATGTTGTTGGTGGGGTTAGTATCAAAGAGCCAGCTGTTGACCTTCCAGTAGCCCTTGCCATTATATCTTCTATTATAGACAAACCTGTTCCCTCTAATCTTACAGCATTTGGTGAAATTGGTCTGACAGGTGAGATAAGGTCTGTTTATTATACAGAACACAGAATAAAGGAAGCAAAGAAGTTTGGTTTTGATAAAATTATTGTCCCTTATTCTACAGAGGTTGAAGACAAATCGTTAATTAAAGTAAAAAACATCCAGGAGGCTGTAAGCTATCTAAGATGAAAGACCAGGTTAAAAAACATCTAAAAATTCTGCAAGAATTAGGATACGAACATATTTTTGTTGAAAAATATTCTGAAGACAAAGAGGAAAAAGAAAAAAAATTGAAAGAAATAGATAGACAGATACAGCAGTGCAAAAAATGTGACCTTTACAAAAACAGAAAACAGGCAGTTCTCGGTGAGGGAAATCCTAATTCTCCCCTCATGTTTATCGGTGAAGCCCCTGGTGGAGATGAAGACAAGTTAGGAAGACCATTTGTTGGAAGAGCTGGAAAACTACTGACAAAACTGATTGAAGCAGCAGGACACAAAAGAGAAGAATTTTATATAACAAACATATGTAAATGTAGACCACCAAATAACAGAACACCTACACCGTGGGAGATGGAAGCATGTTTTCCATATCTTGAGCAACAACTTCAGATAATAAAGCCAAAAGTTCTCTGTCTTTTAGGAGCAACAGCGGCAAGGGCATTTTTGAAAAGAAATGTGGCGATAACAAAAGAAAGAGGAAGTATAATAAACTGGAATGATAAACTTCTCTATCTGACTTATCATCCAGCGTATGTTTTAAGAAATCCAAATGCAGAGATTACATTATTTGAAGATATAAAAAAAGCAATAGAACTTGCAATTGAAAAATAGCTCTGATTTCACTATTATTATTTTGGTATAAATCTTGTATAAGGGGGAATCTTGGAGAGAAAGTTAGCTGTTGCTCTTGATGTAAGAGATAAAAACAGTGCATTGAAAATTTTAGATGATTTAAAAGGAAAGAATCTTATTATAAAAATAGGTTATGCCCTTTTTCTAAAGGAAGGGTTTGAGATTATTACACATGTAAAAGAAAGAGGATTTGAAGTATTTCTTGACCTTAAGCTCCACGACATACCAAATACTGTTTATAATGCTGTTTTATCTGCGGTTGATAAGAAGATAGATTATCTGACCCTTCATGCATTAGGCGGCAGAGAAATGCTTTTAAAAGCAGTGGAGGCAAAAAATAATTCGAAATTGAAACTCCTTGCTGTAACTGTTCTGACCAGCCACAGTGAAGATTATATGGAATTTTTAGGTTCTAAATATTCACTCCAGCAGTTTGCACTGAAGCTTGCACAGACAGCTGTTGAAGTCGGTGTAGATGGAATAGTGTCCTCTCCTTTTGAGGTTAGAACTTTAAAAAACTCTATCGGCAAAGAATTTTTAGCAGTTACTCCGGGAATTCGGCTTGGAGAAGAAAAAAAAGACGACCAAAAAAGGACAGCAACGCCAGAGTTTGCAATCAAAGAAGGAGCAAACATATTAGTTATTGGAAGACCTATCCTCAGCTCAAGAAACAAAAGAGAGTTAGTGGAGGAAATACTGCAAAAAATAAACAATGCTTAAACATAAACTTGAGCTTAAGCTTAAAAATAAACTTGTTCTTACTGTAAGTTTAAAGCAGCAGCTTTCTCTTCTTTTATTACCTAAATTAGAGTTAAAAGAAGCTATAAAAACAGAATTAGAAGAAAATCCTTTTTTAGAAGAAATCTATAATTTAGAAATAGACTACGAACCAGTAAAAGATTTTTCTAAATACTACGAAGAAGAAGACAAATCTGTATACAACAGATTAGCCTATAAACCTTCTTTAATGGACATGTTAGAATTTCAGATAGATTTAGAATTTGAGGGAAAAGATAAGGAAATAGCCTCTGAAATTATAGGAAATATTGACGAAAAAGGATTTCTCCAGGTCTCAGTAGAAGAAATTGCTCAAAAAACAAAAACAACTACCCAGCGCGTTGAAGAAATAAGAAAAAAAATAACAAGATTAGAACCAACAGGAATAGCATCTAAAGACATAAAAGAATCATTGCTCATTCAGTATGAAGAATTTTTTGGAATTGATAGTGAAGTGGAAGAAGTTATAACAGAAGGATTAGAGTGTTTAACAGACATAAGGTGTCTAAAGGATAGATTTCCCTACATAAAAAAAGAAAAACTTCAGGAAATATTGTGTAACATAAAAAGTCTGAAACCATATCCAGTATTGAACTATACAGATGAACCAACAAGATACATAGAACCTGATGTTTATGTTTATGATAGAGGAGACAGTTTTGAAGTGGTTGTAAACGAAACAGACATACCAAAACTAAAACTTACAACCTCTTACAGAAATTTACTCAGAGACAACACACTTCCTGAGCATACAAAAAAATTCCTGAATGAGAAATTGCAAAGGGCTATTGGTATCATAAAGGGAATAGAGCAGAGAAGAGAAAACTTAAAAAAAATCACAGAAGTGCTTGTAAACTATCAGGCAGATTTCATAAGAAAAGGTAGAGAACATTTAAAGCCCCTCATACTGAAAGACGTTGCTGAAAAGGTAGAGCTTCACGAGTCAACTGTTAGCAGGATAGTTTCCAGCAAATATGTCCAGCTCCCAACAGGTATAGTTCCTTTAAAAACATTTTTCTCATCAAAGCTTAGCTCTACCAGTGGAGATATATCAACAGAGAAGGTAAAATATATGATTGCCCAGCTGATAGAAAAGGAGGACAAGAGAAAACCTCTCAGCGACCAGAAGATAGCAGACATATTGAAGAAAAAAGGTATTAATGTTGCAAGAAGAACAGTTACAAAATACAGAGAACAATTAAATATACCTGATTCAAGGACAAGGAGGATAAAGCAATGAGAGTAGAGCATGTGGGAAAAAACATTGACGTAACTGAGTTTATCAAAAGCTACACAGAGCACAAGTTAGAAAGGCTAAAACCTTATATCAAAGACATTGATTTATCTGAAGACTCTGTTCAGGTAAGAGTTACCTATTCGTTTGAAAAACATAGACACAGGAACAGAGTAGATATAGATGTTTACTTTAACACTCCCGGTGGTGGTGTAATCCATGCATGGGAAGAAAGTAACGACCTCTATTCGGCTATAGATTTTGTTATAGATGAGGTAGAAAGACAGTTAGTGAGATTAAAAAGCCGTAGAAAAGAAGAAGCAAGAAGGCTTGCAAGAGCTGAAAAAATGAAGCAGACTGTTCCACAAGAAGAAAGTATAGAAAGGCCTCTTATCGTTCAGGAACCGATGCCATTAGAAAAACCCCTTTCTGTAGAAGATGCAATGATGCTTCTTGAAGAGACAGGAGCATTTTTCCTCCCTTTCAGAAATGCAGAAACGGGAGAGATAAACGTTATATACAGAAAGAAAGCTGGAAATTATGGTCTTATAACCCCCGGAGTTTAACAGAATTGACAAAAAGGTTCTGATATGTAATAATTTTTGACTTGTTGGACAACACAAAACTGTAAGAGGAGGACTATGAAAACAGTAGATGCCCGTAAGTTAGATATTAAAAGAGAATGGTATGTGATTGATGCAACAGGGAAAAATCTTGGAAGACTCGCAACATTGATAGCAAATGTTTTAAGAGGCAAACACAAACCTTACTTCCAGCCAGACGTTGATGTTGGAGATTTTGTTATAGTGCTCAATGCAGACAAGATAACAGTAACTGGTAAAAAGCTGACAGACAAACTTTACAAATACCACACCCACAGACCTGGTGGACTGAGGGTAAGGTCTCTCCAGTGGATGCTTGAGCACAAACCAGAAGAAGTGATAAGACTTGCTGTTGAAAGGATGCTCCCTAAAAATAAGCTCCAAAAAAGATTTATGAAAAGACTGAAAGTTTACACAGGCTCTGAGCATAAACACCACGCTCAAAAGCCCAAAAATCTTGAAGAGTTAACAGCTCTTTGGAAAAACTTTTAAGCATTATGGAGGTAAAAAACCTTGGCAGAGATAGTAAAGATAGACCCTAAGGTTGCAAAATACGGAACAGGGAGAAGAAAAGAAGCTGTTGCAAGGGTTTGGATATTTCCCGGTTCAGGAAAACTTTATGTGAAAAGCTCTTCTGGAAAAGAATGGGAAGGAAAGGAATATTTTGAGAGGGACATACTGATTGAAAAGATAAACATGCCTTTTGTTGTTACAGAAACACTTGGAAAGTTTGATGTGTATGCAACAGTAAAAGGTAGCGGAAAGCCTGCACAGGCAGAAGCTGTCATGTATGGAATAGCAAAGGCACTTCTTTCGTATAATCCAGAACTGAGACCTTCACTCAAGTCAGCAGGACTTCTAACAAGAGATGCAAGAATAAAAGAAAGAAAGAAATATGCACAGATGGGTGCAAGAGCCAAATACAGATGGTCTAAGCGTTAATACAGGGAGATTTCTCTCCCTTTTACTAATTAACAATGAAAATAGGAATAATCGGTGCTTCTGGATATACAGGAGCAGAGCTTATCAGAGGCCTTTCCTACTACAGGGAAGTAGAGATAAACCAGATAGTATCAAGAAGTTTTGCAGGTAAAAAACTAAAAGATGTTTTTCCACACTTGTCTTACAGCAGATATCAGGATTTAACCTTTGAGGAAGAGGCAGATTTAGACTCTTCAGACTTTTATTTTCTTGCTCTTCCCCATCAGCCTTCAGTAGAGCTTGTAAAATCACTGCACGGAAAAGGGAAAAAGATTATTGACCTTTCTGCTGCATACAGGATAAAAAATCCTGACGCTTATTTAGAGTATTACGGATTTGAGCATAAGTATTCAGATTTACTCTACCAGTCAGTTTATGGACTTCCTGAGATTTTCAGAGAAGAGATTGAAAATGCATCTGTCGTTGCAAATCCCGGATGTTATCCAACAGCAACGCTACTTGCAATATTTCCCGCTGTAAAGGAAGGAGTTGTTCAGTCAGACAGCATAACAGTTAATGCCCTTTCAGGGATTTCTGGAGCAGGAAGAAGCTTAAAACAGCAGTTTCATTATCCAGAAGCATATGGAGATGTCTATGCTTATAAACCTATTAAACACAGACATATTCCAGAGATAGAAAATGTTATAAACACTATTTCAGAAAGAAAGCTAACAGTAAGGTTTACTCCCCACATAATACCTGTATCAAGGGGAATGGTTGCAACCATTACATTTAAAACCAGTATGAACAAAAAGCAGTTAGAAGAGCTATACAGATTAGAATACAGATACGAACCATTTATCAGGATAGTAAATCAGCCTCCCCATATAAAAAATGTTGTAGGTTCAAACTTTTGCGACATATACATTGATTATGATAAAAGGACAGGAGATGCAGTTATCATATCAGCCATTGATAACATTGGGAAAGGTGCATCTCTTCAAGCTCTGCAAAACTTTAACATCATGAATAAAATTCCTGAAGATAAATATCTGATGGAAATATCCCACATCTCAATTCTATTTCCCTAAATGATGTTAAAATATTGAAAAAATCAGATACAGCAGGTATCAATTGATAAAAAGGGAAAGGGCAAAAGAGATAATAGATAACTTCAAAAATAAGAAAATCCTTGTTATAGGAGACCTTATTTTAGACAGATATCTATGGGGTGAAGTGGAAAGGATATCTCCAGAAGCTCCTGTTCCTGTTGTTGATATAAAAAAAGAAACCTTCAACCCTGGTGGAGCATCAAACGTTGCATGGAATGTTTCCCAGCTTGGAGCTGAGGTTTTTATGTCGGGAGTCGTAGGAAAAGACGAAGCAGGAAAACTCCTGATTTCTCTTATTGAGGAAAAAAATATAAATCCCCTTATAGTTGTTGATGAAGAAAGACCAACAACTGAAAAAACAAGGGTTATAGCAGTCAGTCAACAGCTACTGAGAATAGACAGAGAAAAAAGGGTAAATCTCTCCCAGTCTATTAGCAGAAAGCTTATTAATCAGATTAAACATGCTGTAAAAAAGATAGATGCTGTTATAATTTCAGATTACGGAAAAGGCGTAGTAACACAAAATCTTATGAACTTTCTAAAAAGTTTGGAAATTCCTGTATTTGTGGACCCAAAACCATCAAACTTTTATCTGTATAAGGGAATAACCACAATGACTCCAAACAGAAAGGAAGCTTATGAATGTGTAAAAAAAGACAAAAATGTCCCTGTTGAAAAAGTTGGGAAAGAGATAATGGAGTTTTTAGGGATAGATACCCTTCTTATAACCCTTGGAGCAGAAGGAATGGCTATATTTGAGGGGGAAAGGATAACAAAGATACCAGCAAAGGCAAAAAAGGTTTTTGACGTTACAGGGGCTGGAGATACTGTTATATCTGTTCTTACCCTTTCTAAAATTTCCGGTGCATCGTGGAAAGAGGCAGCATCTTTGGCAAATTATGCAGCAGGATATGTGGTTGGTGAGATAGGAACGGCAACAGTAAGCCCGGAAGAGCTGTTAGAACTTATTCCAGACTGAACTTTACTAACAAAGCTGTTGCAGGTTATTATATTGTTACAAAAATAAAGATAAAGAGGTTATTTGATGCTGATTAAATTTTTTATAAAACCAAGAAAAGGAGTTCTTGACCCTCAAGGGAGAGCTGTTTCTGAAAACTTAAGGTCTTTAGGTTTTGATAATGTGAAGGATGTTAAAGTGGGAAAGTATATAGAAGTATATCTGGAAGAGAAGAATAAGGAAAAGGCTGTAGAACAGGCAAAAGAGATGGCAAAAAAGGCTTTAGTAAACGAGCTGATTGAAGATTACGAATTTGAAGTGGTGGAGGACTGAGGTTGAAATTTGGCGTTGCAGTTTATCCTGGTTCAAACTGTGATTACGACACATACAGGGTTATAAGAGATGTCCTGAAGGAAGATGTTCAGCTGATAGATTACAGAAGAACAGATATAGACCATTACGACTGTATAATCCTTCCTGGCGGATTTTCCTTTGGAGATTACCTCAGACCAGGAACACTTGCATCACATACACCACTAACAGGAGCTATAAAGGATTTTGCTAAAAAAGGAAAGTTAGTTATAGGTATATGCAACGGCTTTCAGATACTGACAGAAGCCCATCTACTTCCGGGAGCATTGATGCCTAACATTCACGGAAAGTTTGTGTGCAGACATCAGTATCTCAGAGTTGAAAATGCAGACACCCCTTTTACGAACCAGTGTGAAGAAGGTCAGATTTTAAAAATACCAATTGCCCATCACGATGGGAATTATTTTGTAGATGAAGATACACTCAGGAAAATGGAGGATAACGGGCAGATAATACTGAGATACTGCGATGAGTTTGGAAATATCACAGAAGAAGCAAATCCAAACGGCTCTATAAGAAACATAGCCGGCGTATCAAACGAAAAGAAGAATGTGTTTGGTCTTATGCCCCACCCTGAAAGGGCTTCTGAGAGTATTTTGGGAACAGAGGATGGGCTGTACATACTCCGCTCTATATTAGAGTATCACTCCTGAACAAGCCTGTTTAATACTTTTATAATACTTTTTTCCCTTCCAGAACCTATAATCTTCCTTACAACTTTCAGATTTTTATCTAAAATTACTGTTATTGGCGTTCCAAATATGCCAAAAGCAGACCGTGCTTTATAATCAGCTATCAAAACAGGAAGGTCAAACTTCCACTCTCTTTTTCTCTCCTCTATCTGCAGTATGTCTGTTGTTCCTATAACCACAGCATAAAAGTGAGCCTTTCCTTTGTATTGTTTTGCTATTTTGGAAACAGCAGGCAGTTCTTTTTTACAGGCATGACAGTAAAGCTGCCAGAAAATTAAAACCACAGGTTTACCTTTGAGCTGGGAAAGATAGACAGTTTTACCGTTTATGTCTGTGAATTTAACCTTTTCTAAATCCTTTCCGTAAGAAAAAAACACAACAGATATTGAAGCAATAAGGCTCATTACTATATTAATCATAGAACTCTCCGAAAGGTTATTTAGATATAAATATATTACAGTAGGTGAAAAATGAAAGTAAGAGAGGAGATAGAACAGCTTGAGTATCAGATTCTTCATCCACGCTCAGCTAAAAGCAGAGAGGCAAAAAGGGAAAGGGAAGAGAAGGAGTGTGACCTGAGGACTAAATTCCAGAGAGACAGGGATAGAATACTCCACTCAAAAGCATTCAGGAGATTAAAGCACAAAACACAAGTATTCCTGTCCCCTGAGGGAGACCACTACAGAACAAGAATGACACACACCCTTGAAGTCGCCCAGATAGGAAGAACCATAGCAAGAGCTCTAAGACTGAACGAAGACCTTGTGGAAGCAATAGCACTTGGACACGACTTGGGACATACACCTTTTGGACATGCAGGAGAGTTTATACTGAAAGAGGGAGCATCTTACCACCATGCGAAACAGAGCCTTAGAGTAGTTGAAAAACTTGCAAATGAAGGAAAAGGGCTGAATCTTACTGAAGAAGTTAGAGATGGAATACTGAAACACAGTAAAGGTTCTTCACCTTTAATAACAGAAGGAAACATGCCAAAGACTTTAGAAGGAGAAATAGTAAGGATAGCAGATAAGATAGCTTACATAAATCACGACCTTGAAGATGCAGTGAGGGCAAAACTGATATCAGAAACAGACATACCTAAAAGTATAAGGAATGTGTTAGGAGAAACAAAGTCAGAGCGTATTACAACCATAGTAAAAAGCATAATAAACACAACTATAGAAGACGGATACAAACATATTGTGATGGAAGAGAAAGTATACAACGCAATGTATCAGCTGAGGCAGTGGCTTTTTGATAATGTTTACCTATCAAAACCTGTAGTTGTTGAGCTTGAAAAGGGTAAGGGAATAGTAAAAGCGTTATACGAGTATTACCTTGAACACTACGAAGAGATACCCTATTACCACAAATATCTTCAGCTCTGGGGAGAATACGACCCAAAACAGGCTGCTGTTGACTATGTGGCAGGTATGACAGATAGGTTTGCAATCAGAACATACCAGAAAATCTTCATCCCAAAAGGCTGGCAGATAATTTAGTATTCAATGATAACTGTTAGGATATCCTGGTAATCATTTGCAGCAGAAACATTCTGCATAGGAGGGATAACACCAGTTATTGTAAAAACTTTTTCAGAAAAACCTGTTGTGTCTACAGTAATACTGCTGTTAATAGAGCATGTTCCATCTCCTCCACTACCCCATATACAGCTATGATAATAGAGATTATAAAATAATTTCCCCCTTGTTGAAGGAGAAAGAAGGTATCTTCTACTTGGATTTTTGCTGTTTCCACCAATAATCTTCACAGAAAAGTAAGCAGTACCATTTCCTGAACATCTGACTTTCAGATACCCAAAGCTCCTTTTTACTGTAGTTTCAAATGGATTATAGTTACCAAAATATATATCTTCCATCTCAGCTGTGCAGCTTACTGAGTAACTGTGGTGTTTTTTTACCTGTGCAAAAGAAAGGTTAATAAACAGTATAACTACCATAGTGTATATCCACATTTTAATTCCCCCCTATTTCAAGGCTTTCTCTAAACTCCAGAAATTCTTCTAATTCGTCAAACTGTTCTGAATCAATGTTGTATACTTTAATTTCCTTTCTGATAACTGTCTTTTCACTTTTTACAGATGAATGACTTTTTACAGCAATTTTCTTTTGAACATTGTTTTTAATGCTGTCTTCTTTTTCTTTGACAATAATACTATCTTTAGGAGACACACACTTATACTTTCCTATGAAAGGAACAACTTTGTTTATTACACTTTTATCTATATTTACTTTAAAACTACACTTTCCGTATCCGTAATCTATTTCTATTGTATGTTCTCCTTCTGTTATGTTTTCTATAAATGCCTTTCCATTAAATCCTAACATTCCTATCTTATTACCATCTACATAAAATCCTGTTCCTGCTGGAGGTGGCTCTCCTTCAAACTCTATTCTCAGACGAACAGAGTTCATCTTTTTTGATTTAAACTTAAGAATGTATCCGTGTTCTTTATAAGGAACAAAAGAATAGATATTTTTCTCAATATAAGTTTTCATATCCAGTGATTCTGGATTTATTCTGATTTCATTGGGGTTATATGCATACAGAGTTGGAATAAACAGTATTCCATTTTCATCTGTTTTACCTATAGGTCTGTTGTTAACTGTTATCTCTGCACCTTTTACTGGTGGCTCAATCTTTACTATTCCAAAACTGTCATATGATTTTCTCTTTATATAAAAGTTCCCATCCATATAAATCAAATCTCCCCTTAATCCTAATCTGTAGGATAAATCCCTGTTATAGCCTGTGGTATAGGATACATGGGAAAACAGGTCAGCCATCTCTGTGCTAAGATTAAATCTACTGAAAATCCTTGAATAGCTGTCTGTTCTGTCTGCAGATACGTCGTATCCTAAACCTTTTTTCCCAGCAAGGTTTTTAGATAACCTAAGGGAATAGTATTTTTGTTTTTTATTATCCTGATACGTAAATTTACCTGAGTGAGAAGAACCAAGGGGCATGGAAATAGCTCCTCTGAAAGTTTCTCTTTTTTCATCAGATTTGTATATGTTGTATGTAAGTATGAAAGATAGCCTTTTGAAAAAGTTCTTTGAGTAGGAGATATTAATATTAGTATTATCTTCCGCATCAACATAGCTCCTTTTTACGTAAGAAAGCGATAAACTTCCAAAACTGAACAGATTAAATCCTAAAAATGCATTGTAGTAATCTTTAGGTTTTCCAACAACAGAAGATGGCTGAAAGAAGTTTTTATCACTTTTTATTGCAGTAAGCCTGATATTTAAAAGTTTGAAACTTTTACCATACTCTAAACCATACTGAAAACCTGTGGAGGAGTTATTTTTGTCGTAAGAAAAGGCTATTTTGGGAGATAAAAGTCCAAACTTTCCTAAAAGGTAGTAAGCAGAAAATCCTGTATTCAAACCATCCTGTCCCTGAAGATACAGGTTTGCTTCCCCTGTAAATCTATCTGTAAATCCTTTTTTATACATTCCAGATAGCACAAATTTTGAATAATCAAAATCTTTTATTAGATAGTTTTTTCTTAAAAAACCTGCTGAAAAGGAATACTCAGAAAGTCCTTTTTTTAAAAGGTTTAGACTCGTGATATATGGAATTTCTACTACCTTTTCTCTACCTAATACGTCTCTTATTACTACTCTCATCTTTCCTTCTGGTGATATCACAGGTATGTCCCTGATTTCAAAAGGTCCTGGTTTTAACTCCTTAGAAAAAACTTTTGCGTTATCCACGAATATATCAACGGAGGAAGGTAGTGCAGTTTCCCCTGCAAAGTCTGGCAGTGGATATGTTATTATGTCAGGTCTCAGGGAGTAATCTGTTCCAACCCTTATTCCTCCTATTCTGAGCACAGTATTAAAGTAAGAGTCCTGAGAGTAAACATCTCCAAATTCAATAGTCCTGATGTTTGGCACATCTGTTATTCTGAATGTCGTGTTAAGCCTGACAAATTTCCTTTCTGTTTCTGAGTAGTTGAGATTAAAGTCAGATATAAGATTTACCTCGTCAAAGAAGTAGTTTAGCTTCAGATATGTTCTGAGCATGTTACTTGAGATATACTTAGAATACATTGTGTCGTAGGATACCACAAAACCCTTGCTTTTTACAGGGTCTAACTTCTTCCTTTCTTTTTTTAGTTTCTCTTTTTCAAAAAATTTAGGAGGAACAGTTATGTTTGCTGTGAGGAGGTTATAATTAATTTCAGACTTTACGCCATCTACACAGGTTATGCAATAATAAAGCTGATTTTTTATTAATGTATCAAATGTATTGGGAAGTTTTGTCAGCCCTACTCTTTCTAAAATTGATTTTTTTACATAAAGACTTTTTTTTTAGTGTAAACTATATCGTCTCCTATGCTGATACCGTTAATGTAAAGCCCAAGTATTAACAGCCTGTAATCTTTCCCATCTGCAGTTTTACCATAAGAGAAACTGTTTATGCATAAACATAAGCTACAGATTAATAATAAACTCTTTTTCATCTTCTGTTATTATCTTTATTTTGTCTGGAATTTCCTGAAACTCTGTCTCTTTTTTATCTTTATCTTTAGGAGGTTTGATAGTTAAAACTATTTCTTTTTGAGGCAGAACATACAGAGCCATTTTTTGTCTGTAAATTTCTTTATCACCTTTTATAAGAATTACGTTCAGTATTCTGGAAAAAGCATTTCCACTATTTCTTACAAGTAGTGAAACTTCTTTTTTGGATACATTTTGAGGTAAAAACGAAAGATTGTAATAAAGCTCTGTGCCAGGGGGGTTTATAAAAATAGGAACACTTAAATGTAGAACTACCTGGACAACAGTTTTTATACTTTTAGGCTTTTCTTCAAATTTTAACTCTTCTGGTAGCTGTTTCAGTATAAGTCTGTAGGTTCCCTGAACTTTAGAGTCGTATCCTCCCAAATACGCAAGTTTCACCAGCTGTTTCTGTCTCGGTTCTAATTTTATGAAAGGTGGAACGACAACCATGTCTTCTGTGTCTTCTAATACAAAACTGCCATCTTTTTTTTGACTCCATTTTTTTACTTCTGTTTCAATTCTTATTGTTTTATCTGTTAGACTCTGTATCTCAAAGACAGCAGTATTTTTTTGTGGATTCATATATATCCTTATAGGTTTTATGGCAAAATCCAGAGCAAAAGCAGGAAAGAAATAAAAAAAGGAAAAGAGGAGTAGGGTTATGTATAATTTTTTCATTTATCCCCTCTTTCAAACATTCATTAATAGGCTATATTTATTGTTACTGTGTCAGAATAAGTTCCAACTGGAGCAGGTTGTCCTCCAAAAGATACTGCGATGTGAAATGCAGATGGAGGGTCCCATGAAGGTGCAATCATAGATATAGGATTTGCAAATAGATTGGAAGTAGAGGCAGAAGAGCTACCATAGTTAACTGTTGCACTTAACTGGTAATTAATTTGTAAAGTTGGGTCATCATCTTTTACCATTATACCTAATGGTCCAGAAGGATTGTTAGAGCTTGTAGCAGACAATGTAAAGTCTGTCCCCCTTACACATCTAAAGTTAATAGTTCCTACAGAAACACTTATTGGCTCAAAAGGGTTATAATCCATATTAATATCGTTAACAGGATTGAGTATTTCACAGTAAGGATTTACAGTTACAGACACGCCAATATTATCATCTGCAGTGCTTCCATAGGAAACCCCAGATAATAATGCTATTGACAATCCACTGACTGCTAACTTTTTTTTCCAGTCCATTTTTCACTCCCCCTACAAAGAAAGTGGGGCATAAAGCCCCCTTAGAGAAAATTAGTATCCTATTTCTACTGTCACAGTGTCAGAGTATGTATCTACAGATACATTTTGTCTAGCTGGAATAACTATAGCAATGTCAACAGTTTCTGTTCCAGTCAGTCCGTCAGAATCTGTTCCACCTGTTACAGAAGGTGTTGCTGTAAAGCTGAGGGTGTCAGCAGTATTTTGACCCTCCAGTGTCCCGTCAGTGATAACATTGATTGTGTAGTTTGTTCCCTTAACACAGTTGAACTCTGTTGTTGTAGTTGCTGTCACATTATCCTCGTCAAAAGGATTGTAAGATACAGATACGTCAGGTGCCCCGTTAACAACCTCACAGTAAGCGTCAACTGTGGCTGTTACTGTGAAATCGTCTGTTGCTGTGCCGGCAAATGCGGCAAATGGTGCTGCAGCAAGAATTGCCCCTGCGAGTAACTTCTTCATGTTTCTAACCTCCCTAAAGTTTATTTTTACCCTCCCTCAGAGGGATTATGAATCTTTTATTAATTTCCAAAAGTCATTTTAAATCCCAACATCAAAAAATTCAACACATTTTAAAAATTTGATGAGACTATTTTTTTCTGTTTAATGTTTTTATCCAGTAATGGATGGTCTGCACTTTTATCTCAAATTTTCTTGACAGCTCGGTCAGAGTATAACCTTCGTTATACAGTCTGATAACTTCTTTTTTTGTGGATAATGGATATCTTTTTTTTATCCTGTCTAAAAAAAATCTTGAGTAACAGGATTTACACAGATATGTTTGTTTTCCATTGGATTTTCCGTTTTTTATTACTTTTGTTGATAGACAGTGAGGACAGGTAATTTCTATTTTTTTTCTCACTTTGTTCCCCCCGTATCTCTATTTATAATCCCCTATAAAAGTTTATATTAATAGTTTCTTAATAGGAATAATTTTCAAAAAGTGATGGTTATCAATTTTGTTTGATAGGTGAACCCTTTCAGGTTTATAATGTTTTCAAATGTTTTCAGGGGGATAAATTGAGGATAAGGATAGGAACCAGAAAAAGTAAGCTTGCCCTGTGGCAGGCAAATTACATTGCCCAGAAGTTAAAGGAGTATTATCCAGATATTGAGGTTGAGCTTGTAAAGATAACAACAAAGGGAGACAAAATTTTAGACGTTCCCCTTGCAAAGGTTGGGGGAAAAGGTTTATTTGTAAAAGAGATAGAGGAGGCAATGCTAAGGGATGAGATAGATATTGCTGTTCATTCACTCAAAGATGTTCCAACATATTTTCCAGAAGGTCTTGGCCTTGTTGCTATTACAGAAAGAGAAGACCCGAGGGATGCATTTTTATCTGTTAAATATAACTCTATTGATGAGATGCCAAAAGGGGCAGTTCTTGGGACAAGTTCCCTCAGGCGAAAAGCTCAAGTAATGATAAAGAGGAAAGACCTTGTAATAAAAGACCTGAGGGGAAACGTAGACACCCGTATAAGGAAACTTGAGGAAGGGGAGTATGACGGTATCATATTGGCGTATGCTGGTCTTAAGAGATTAGGTCTACAGGATAAGGTTAAACAAATATTTGAACCAAATTATATGATTCCAGCAGTAGCACAGGGATTTTTAGGAATTGAAGCAAGGCTTGATGATGAGAAAACAAAAGAGATTATATCTGTCCTGAATCACGAAGAAAGCTATCTGCGAGCCACAGCAGAAAGGGCATTTTTGAGAAAACTTGAGGGAGGGTGTCAGGTTCCTTTGGCAGCTTATTCAGAAATATCCGATGGCAAACTGAAGATAACAGGTTTTGTGTCAGACCTTACAGGAGATAGGTTTTTTAGAGATATTACAGAAGGGAATATTGAAAATGCTGAAAGATTAGGGGAAATTTTAGCAGAAAAACTGCTAAACATGGGAGCAAAGGAGGTATTAGAAGAGATTTATGGTGCTCAGTGAGATGGGAAAAATTTTGCTGTTCCAACCTGGCTCATTAGGTGATTCATTTTTTACATCTGCTTTATCAGATGTTATAAAAAAGGAAAAAAAGGATATAAAGATTTTCTTCTATACGACAGAAACTTCTAAAGAGATGGTTATAGACAATCCACACATAGATGATTTTATAATCCATACAGGAAATTTAATAAAAGATATAAAAAATTTAAGGAAATTCACATTTGATTTGATAATTGACACATGGGCAATAGGAGATGCTTACTACCGAATTGCATTCTCAAAAAGTAAAAGAAAAGTAGCTATAAGAAAGAAGAGAAGTGAAAAGTATCTTGTTCCTTTTGTGTATACAGACCAAATAGAGTTTAAAAGGCATGGCTATGTTTTCTGGGATAGAATGGAATTATTAAACTTCTTAGATATTGATGCAAACAAATACATTAAAAAAGAACTACCTGTTTACCATATTTCTGAGGAAGTGATTAAAAAAGTTAAAGGATATATAAAAACAAAGGAAATTACAGAAGATGACTTTTATGTAATAGCACCAAAAGGATTATGGAAAACAAAAGATATTCCTGTTAACCTTGTTGCAAATATTACAGATATTCTTATGCTGGAATTTAACAAGCCAGTTGTTTTAGCGTCCCATCCTTCAGATAGGTGGTATTTAAATAAAATAGTGTCTTTGACAAAATCAAAACCTTATATATTTACTTCTGACAGTATAAGAGAGTTTGGAGCTCTTATAAAACTTTCTAAACATCTTATTTCTGTAGAAAGTCTTCCTTACCATCTTGCTGTAGGCTTAAGAAAACCAGCTACTGTGATACTGGGAGGATATCCAATATGGAAGCCTGAAAATTACAGTTTACTTAACTTTGCTAATGTAGAAATGGAATGTAAGTTCTGTTGTAGTGCTAATTGTAAACTTGGAAACTATAGATGTTTGTTACAGATAAAACCTGAAGATGTAATACACAAGGTTATGGACTTAAAATGAAAAAGATTCTTTTGTTTTTATACATATTAGCTGTTATTTCGTTATTCTCTGGAAGTTTAGATTACAGATTTAGAGGAGAAGAACCAACAAGAATGGTAATGGCTTATGAAATGAGCTATATAAGTAACTTTTCTCAACCTACTTATTTAGGAGAAGAGTATTACAGGAAACCCCCTTTATTTAACTGGTTGATAATAGGGTATTCAAAGCTGTTTGGTTGGGAAGCCTATACAGGAAGACTGGTTAGTATCACTTTTACAGTTTTTGTTTCTCTTTTGATAGTATGGTTCTCTAATATTTTCGTTTTTAAGAGTTGGGAATATTCAGTTCTTTCCGGGCTAATTTTTTTAAGTTTTATTGATGTATTGTTTTGGTACGGTTTCCTGGCAGAAATAGATATGACTTTAACTTTTTTTGTTTTCAGTATGATAATCAGTCTTATTCTTGCATTAAAAAGAAAATCTTATGTATTGTTTGTGTTTTCTGGTATTTTAACAGGTTTTTCTTTTCTTCTTAAAGGATTTCCTGCATTTGTATTTCTACTTCTAACATTGTTTATTTTAACTTTATACGGATTTTACAAGAAATATAGTCTATTGTGGATGGTAGGTGGAGTTTTTTTATCTATGTTATTTTCTGTTGTTCCTGTTGTTTTATGGATATTATCACTGAAAAATCCTGAAACTTACATTGCTACCTTATGGAGCGAAAGTTTTGGTAGAGTGGAGCAATCTAAGGATATTTTTATATTCCTTAAACATATAATAATGTATCCTCTACTTAATATTAAACAGACATTACTTATTAGTGCTTTTGTTTTATTTATTGTATTTATAAAAAGAAGCCAGCTGAAAAGTGTTTCTGTTCCAGAGAATGTGTTCATACTGATTTTTTTATTTATTATAAACTATCTGCCATATCTAATATCTGCAGGGGCACGAGGTAGATATGTTCTCCCGTTGTTTCCAATAGTTGCAATACTGTTTTCATTCCTAATACATAGAATACATACACAGAAGATATTTAAAATTATAACTGGTATCTTGCTTTTTTCTTTTATTGTCAGAATTCTTGTTGGATTACTTTACTTTCCTTATGAAACTGAAAAGAAAGGTTTATATCGTAAAATCGCCCAGCATATAGTTCCAACAGTTAAAAATGGTGATGTCGCTACAAACTGTGTCGTTCACAAAGGTCTGATTTTTTATGTAGACATAATGACTCAAAAGATTGTCTTGTCTGAAAGAAAAAATCCTAATTGGGATTACTTTATAAGTTGTAATAAGAAATTGAACACAGGATTTCTCATCTCTTCATATGATTACAAAAGCGAAAAAATCTACCTGTATAAAAGAAGATGATTAAAAAAGTTTTGCTGTTTCATCTTATTGTTGCTCTGCTGAAGATTTTTTACACAGTTGCTAACATCACAGACCTGTCCACTGAAGAAGCCCAGTATTGGCTTTGGTCGAAACATCTTGACTGGTCTTACTACTCCAAGCCTCCTTTAATTGCTTACATGAACTTCGTTTCTACTGCTGTTTTAGGAAACACAGAACTTGGGGTGAGAATTAATGCTGTGCTCCTTGGTTTTGGGATAGGAATTCTTGTTTTTCTTCTTATCCGTGAGATGTTTAAAGACGAGCATTTAGCCTTCTTTTCCTCTGTGTTTATAACTGCTGTTCCTGTTTATCAGATAGGAGGATATATATTTCTGACTGACACTCCCCTTGCTTTTTTCTGGCTACTTACTGTTTATCTGTTTTTTAAGGCAGTAGCAGAAAACAAACTATCTTTGTGGATAGGAACAGGTATTTCTGCAGGATTGGGTTTTTTGTCCAAGTTCACAATGGTTCTTTTTCTGCCTCCTGTTTTGATTTTTCTGTTTTTTTTCAGAAGAGATGTTTTTAAAAACAGGTATTTTTATGTCTCTATTGGAATAGCTTCCCTGTTTACTATTCCTGTTGTTGTGTGGAACTTTTTTCATGATTTTGTTACTTTCAAACATCTCCTTGGTCTTGGTGGGGGAAACGTTAAGGAGGTAACACTTGAAAAATCCCTTCGCTACATGGGGGAGTTTGTTTTATCCCAGATAGGAATAAACTCTATTTTTCTGTTTCCATTTTTTGCTTACGCCCTTTACAGGGGGTTTAAGGACAGAAGGGATTACAGGATTTTTTATCTGTGGATACTTCCTGTTTTTGTTTTTTTGGTATTTTTGTTCCTTGCAAGAAAAAAACATATAGAGGCAAACTGGCCTGCCTTTGGATATGCCACCCTTTATCTACTAACTGCCTATTACATTTATAAAAACAAGTGGTTTAAAACATTTCTTGTAGGTTTTGTCCTGTCTGTATGGAGTATATTTACCCTGTTTTACCCTTTTTATTTAGACAAAATAGGTCTTGGAAGGCTATACCCACCAAAGGTTGACCCTCTCCACAGACTTGTAGGATGGGAAGAACTTGGCAAAAAAGTAACACAGATTGTAAAGGAGTTAGAAACAGATAAATACTTTATTTTTTCCCGCAGTTACCACATTGCTTCTGAACTGTCTTTTTATGTGGAAGGTAATCCTCAGACTTACTGTGTTGTTATTCAGCGGAGGATGAACCAGTTTGACCTGTGGCCGGGAATAGAGCAGTTTGAAGGGAAAGGATACACAGGAATTTATGTTGCTTACTGGGGGCTTCCAGAAAAGGTAAAAAAATCTTTTGAGAGGGTTAAAGCCCATTATAAATATGATATTATTTATCGTGGCTGGAAATACAGGACTGTTCATATTTATGTTCTTGAAGACTTTAAGAAGCTACATCAGGATAAGGTGAACAGGTATTGATAGAAAAGAAAAGTATTACTTTTTTATACAGAACTTATAAGAAACACTGGCCTTTACTTCTTCTTGCACTTTTTGGCTCTATTTTAGAGTCTGCATCTATGGCAGGTCTTGCTTATTTGATAAAGGATGTTGTTGATGACGTTTTTGTAGAGAAAAGTTATGAAAAGCTGATTGTTATTACTTCTGTTTTAATCGGTATAGCTGTTGGTAAGCAGGTTGGTTTTTTTCTAAAAAATTATCTGTATCCAGTTGTGATTTACAGAGCTTTAAGGGAAATGAGAGCAAAGATTTACAATCGTATTTTAAGGGCAAAGCCTTCCGTTTACAGAAAAGAAACTTCCGGAGACATAATCAGCAGAGCAACAACAGACGTGGAAAGGTTCGGTGAGATTTCTTCAACAATTGGGACAAACATAATAACAGAAACATTTACAGTTATAGGTATTATTGGGGTTCTCTTATATAGAGACTGGAAGATGTTTATGATTTTTGCTTTTACTGTGCCTGTTCTTGCATTTGCTCTTCAATACTTTGGAGAAAAAAGAAAAAAATATTCTAAAAGACTTCAGGAGAGTTTCTCTCAGTATATACAACATCTAAATCAGATTGTATCTGGCATTGAAGTAGTGAAGCTGTTCCACGAGAAAGTATTCTTCAGGTATTTTAACAGGATAAACAGTGATTTATTTAAAAGGCAGAAAAAAAACAGATTTTACGAGACTGTTTATCTTTCTTCTGTGGAGATTGTGGCTTATATTGCCACAGCAGGAATAATATTTTATGGGGGAATCAGAATAATAAAAGGAGAGATAACTGCTGGTGACTTTTTCTCCTTTTTAGGAGGGGTTTTAATACTTGTTAACTCTCTCCAAACCCTCCAGAGGGGAGCAATTAATCTGAAAGCTCTCACTCCTGTAGTTGAGAGGATAAAGTATGTTTTAAATCTTCCTGTAGAAGATGATAAGGGAAAGGATTTTAAAGGTCTGAAGGAGAGCATAAGATACAAGAATGTTACCGTTAAGATAGGTGAAAGTGTCTTACTGAAAAATATAAACCTGAAAATAAAAAAAGGTGAAAAGTTAGGTATAGTGGGGGCAACAGGTTCTGGAAAGTCAACTCTTGTAAAGATACTGCCAGCACTGATAACTGAGTATACTGGAGAAGTCTTGATTGATAATGTAGAGCTGAGAGGTTATTCTGTTTTTTCCCTTAGGGAAAAGGTTGGTATGGTTTCACAGGAAGTATTTATATTCAATGATACACTGAGGAATAATCTACTTATAGCAAAACCTGATGCAACAGACGAGGAGCTTATTCAGGCACTTAAAAAAGCTAAAGCAGACTTTGTTTTTCGTTTAGAAAATGGACTTGACACAGTATTAGGTGAGAAAGGTTCAAGACTGTCTGGAGGAGAGAGACAGAGGATTTCTATTGCAAGGATATTTTTGAAAAATCCAGACATAATCATCTTTGACGAGGCAACTTCAGCCCTTGACGTGGAAACAGAAGAATACATTATGGAAGAGATTGGAAAGTATTTCAAAGATAAAACTGCCCTAATTATTACCCACAGACTGAAGCTCCTTGAGATAACAGACAGAATAGTTGTTATGGAAAATGGAAAAATTATTGAGGAAGGGACAAAGGAGGAGCTTATTAAGAAGAAGGGAGTATTTTACAGATTTTCTGTTATCTCAAGCAGCTGATGGTAAAATATTCAAAAAATTTTTAAGGAGGTAAGTTGTTTTACATTTTTTTACTTACTGCACTTTTTCTGCTCCTTTATTTAGAGTTCAGACCTTTTAGGAGTGTAAAGATAAAAGAAGATAGCTGTAAAGAATTAGACAGGGAGCTTGAAGGGATAAAAAAATACAATGTCATCGCCCACATTCATACCCAGTTTTCCTTTGACTCCCTTGGTAAACCTTCTGACATTAAAAAAGCTGTGGAAGAAAACAGTATAGATTTTGTATTTGTTACAGACCACGATAACGACAACTACAGGTTTTTTGAAGACAGTCAGATTTTTGCAGGTATTGAAAAAAACACACCTGAAGGAAGACTTTTACTACTTGGAAATAAGCTTCCTGTTATTTCCCATCCAAACAACTTTGAGTTTGAACATTACAGGTGGAAGGGAGAGTTTAAAAAGGATTATCTGTATGAAATTATCAACATAAAGGACGGTGTTGTATGGAATAAGGCTCTATCTGTTATCTCACTGATAAAAAATCTGATTTTACTTCCCTTTACGAGAAATATTCTCCACAAATGGAATGCTCTAATTCCTTTGGAAAAGTGGGTCAGGCTTTATTTTGCAAGAGCAAAAGGGCTGAAGATGATAGGAGGTCTTGACCTTCACATAAAACTTGTTTATCAGGAACATACCCACGGCATTTTAATCCCATCTTACAGGTCTGGATTTAGATGGCTTGTAAACAAAGTCTACTCCCGTCAGCCTCTCAAGGATAAAAATGAGGTTCTAAGAGCCCTAAAAGAGGGAAATCTGTTTATATCACTAAAGCAGACAGAAGGAGATTTCTGGGGAGAGTTTGAAGATAGAGTGTATCTTCCAGGAGAAAAAGCCCCGAAGGGAGCAGTTTTAAACTGCCTGTGCAGAAAAAGTAAAACTGTAAAACTGTTAAAGTGTGAAAACAGTCCTGTTGTTATAACAGAAAGAGATAGTTTTTCTTATACAGCTGAAAGGGAGGGCTTTTATCACTTTGAGATTTACGAGTATGACTTTAAGATAGGAAATCTGTATTTTGGTTTCAGGCCTGTTATCATAACAAATCTGTTTGAGGTGGTAAATGGCTGAAAAAAGAATAATTCCCCCAGACTGGGAGCTGAAGATAAAATGGAACGTGAAGTTGTTCAGACTTATAAACTCTAAAAGAAGCAAGGTTTTAGACAGGTTTTACAGATACTTTTTTTATATGGGAAAGACATATTCTCTGATTGTATTTTTTCCTATTTTTTTTGCTGTGGCAGGAATAAAGGGAGTTTTACATCTTACTATTTCCCTGATTATTACTGGAATACTTATGCCCTTTTTAAAATACACCTTCAGGCACAAAAGACCTTCTAAACTGCTGAACGATGTTTATCTTTTAGAGCCTGTTACACTGAAGAGTTTTCCTTCTGCTGATGCTGCTTTTGCCTTTACAGTTACAGGTGTTATGCTTTTTTACGGAAATTTATGGATTGATTTGGTGTTTATCATTTATGCACTGCTGATAGCATACGGAAGAATTTATATGGGAGCTCACTTTCCTGTTGATGTTATTGTAGGCTCTGTTATTGGTCTGTTTTCTGCATTTGCTGGTGGACAGATACTTCCTGAAGTGCTTACTCTGTTAATAATA
>JALSNI010000048.1 GCA_026987075.1 Persephonella sp.
AATTTTTAAAACTTTTTTAGCTTTAGGACTGTCTTTATTGTTTACTCCTCTGTTTTTATTTAGTGTTGGGGTTGTTTTGGTTTTAATCTGGTATGCTGTTAGCGTTATTTTACCTTTTGTTATTTCTTTTTTACTTCTTGGATTTTGGTTTTTAATTTTCACTGGGTTTGTTCTTACCGTTAACGAAAATCGTAAAAGTAATAAATTTAGAAAAAACTTTAAAACCTACAAACACAACCGCGTGCCTTCGCAGTTTTATCTGTATAAATAAAATTTGTCAAAAAAACTTAAAAAGTTTAAATTTAACCACATGAACAAATTGGAAAACATTAACGGGACATTAATCTGGTATTACTACATATGTCCCCGTGAAGTCTGGCTTATTGGACACGGCATAGAAGCTGACCAAGAAAGCGATTTTTTAATCCTTGGGAAGCATATTCAGGAAATTTTCTACAAAAGACAGAAAAAAGGATTTCTCATAGACAACACAATCCAGATAGACATTCTTCCAAACAAAAAGATAATTGGAGAAATTAAAAAATCATCAAAATTTTTAGAAAGTGCAAGAATGCAGGTAGCTTTTTATATATACTATATGAAGCAAAAGGGCATTAACTTAGAAGGAGAGCTGTTAATACCAGAAGAGAGAAAAAGAGAAAAAATTGTCCTTACAAAAGAATTAGAACAGAAGTTAGAAGAAGCCGTCAAAGGAATACAAAAAATATTAAAACAGGAAACACCCCCAGAACCTGTAAAAATTCCCTACTGCAGAAACTGTGCATACAAAGAGATGTGCTGGAGTTGAAAAATATATGTTAAACCGATAAATTTAAATAGAGATTTTAAGTTGATAGAACAGGTGGATAAAAAATGTTAGTAAATGATAAAGAAATTAAGAATCTTTTAAAAGCAGATTTACTTTATAGATTACATATTTTAGAAGAAGAAATTAAACTTTTTGAAAAAAAATACAATAAAAAATTTTCAGAATTTGAAAAAGAAGTTAGGAAAAAAGAAAATTTTGAAAAATGGGATGATCAGCCATCAAAGAACTTAAATACATAAAAAAGAAAATATCAGAGATTAATAGTGGGAATTCTTGATTGTTTAAATAGTTTTTCATTCATAAAAAGATATGAAGTCCTTAAATTCAAATACTTTGAAGAAGGTTTTTATATAAAAATCAAAGTAGATTTAAAAAATAATACACAGCTATATCTTACTGAATATTCTGATAATATCGCTCGTGAATATTCTTATCATTGGCAAACAATAGATGGGAAATTGATAATTAGATGGGATAATGCTCCTCACCATAAAAATACAAGAACATATCCTCATCATAAACATGTTGGAGAAAATGTTTATGAAAGTTTTGAATTAGACTGCTATTCAATCTTAAAAAAAAATAGAAAAATACCTGAAGAGCTAAAAGTTGAAGAAAGCAATTTACATTTTTAATGACGGACAGCTTAAAAGGAAAGATAATACACTAATTTTTATAAAAGAAAATGAGGAAAAGAGAGTAATTCCTGTAAATGCAGTTTCTGAAATACACGTTTTCGGTGATTTAGACCTGAATAAGAGGGTTTTAGAATTTCTGACCAGCAATAAAATTCCTGTTTATTTCTACAATTACTACGGCTATTACATCGGAAGCTATTATCCAAGGGATCATCTAAACTCTGGAATGATAATTTTAAAACAGGCACAGTTTTATCTAAAAAAAGAAGAAAGAATGTTTTTGGCAAAAAGTTTTGTTTATGGAGCAATAGCAAACATTCTTAAAAATCTAAACTATTACAAAAAATCTAAAGAAGAGTATATAAAACCTTTTATTGAAAAAATTGAAGAAAAATCAAAAGAGATTGATAAAAAAAGAAGATATTCCATCTTTAATGGCATTAGAAGGGGATATTAGAAAAAAGTATTACGAGGCCTTTAATGTAATTTTAAACATTGGAGATTTCTTTTTTGATAAAAGAACCAAAAGACCTCCAGAAAACCCTCTGAATGCTCTTATTAGTTTTGGGAACTCTCTGATTTATACGACGATTCTTTCACAAATTTACAGAACTCACCTTGACCCGCGGATTGGATATCTCCACGAAACAAACCACAGAAGCTTTAGCCTAAACCTTGATTTGGCAGAGATTTTTAAGCCAGTAATTGTAGATAGGGTTATTTTTTCTCTCATAAATAAAAATCAAATCCAGCTTAAGCATTTTGAGGAAGATATTGATTTCGCTTATCTAAACGAGAAAGGAAAGCAGATTTTCATTAGAGCTTTTGAAGAAAAACTAAACACCACTATAAAATACAAAAATTTAGGTAAAGTTTCTTACAGAAAATTAATAAGACTAGAATGTTATAAGCTTTATAAGCATTTTTTTGGAGAGCAGATTTATCAACCATTTATAGCTAACTGGTGAGGAAATGTTTATTATTCTTGTTTATGACATAAATGAAAAGAGAGTTCAAAAAATACACAAAATATGCAAAAAGTATTTAACACCAGTTCAAAATAGTGTGTTTGAAGGGGATATTACGCAGGCAACACTGAGAATATTAAAAGATGAGCTTAAAGAGATAATGGATGAAAATGAAGACAGCGTTTTGATATACAAATTCAGAACAAAAAAGTATTATGATAGGGAAAGTATAGGAATAAAGAAGCCCTCCCACGAGGATTTATTTTTGTAAAAGTTTCAGTAATACTGGATTGGTTGCTATTATTTCAGATAAAACTGCATCTATTACATATAAAACAAGATGGAAAACAGAAAGAATAATAAATTTTTTCTTTAAATCTATGCTTTCTAAAACTTTATAGAGAATATAAAAACTGTAAATTAGTCCAACATTACTCAAAATCCTTAACGGCTGGTAAATATCAAAAATGTCTGACAGCCATATGGGAATGTTGACCAGAACATACATTTTTAAAGTTTTGTGAAAATCTCGTTCAAACAATCTAAAAACAAGGTACGAAAAAACCAGAACAACTAATAAATCCATAAAATAAGTAGTTACAGAATATAAAAAAGCTTTTCCTATGCTATATTTCATCTGGGTTGTGAGACTGTAAAAGGATAAGACAGGACCAATCAAGCCAAATGTAAGGGCATATTTTATAAAGTAATCCCAGCCAGACTGATTATCACTTATATATTTTTTCAGATATTTATTAGGAAGAAATACTCCTTTCAGTATCAACCTTTAACAGCTCCTGTGCTTTTATAACTTCTCCTTTCTGGGACACAAACTGAATAAACTTTTTGTAAGTTTCGTTTGAAGACAATGTCTTTGCATCTCCTACAACTATCAGCTTTCTCTTTGCTCTCGTTAAAGCCACATTCAGCCTTCTTAAATCGTCTAAAAACCCTATCTCTTCATCAGGATTTGAGCGAACAAGGGATATTATGATTACTTCCTTTTCCCTTCCCTGAAACCCGTCAACAGTCTTTACCTCCACCTCTGGAATAATTTTTTTCAGATACTCCTCGTGGTCTTTGTAAGGGGTTATTATTCCTATATCTTCCTTTTTTACGCCTATTTTTATTAGTTCTTCTACTATATGCTCAACAATCTTTGCTTCTTCTGGATTATAACGGGAACGACTTCCTTTTTTCTGCTTCTCTAACAGCTTTCCTTCTGTGTCTATAAAAACAACAGGGGTATCATCTGTTATAGGGTCGTAACCTTTTTCCCCTGTAATGT
Source organism: Persephonella sp. (assembly GCA_026987075.1). Lineage (GTDB taxonomy): Bacteria > Aquificota > Aquificia > Aquificales > Hydrogenothermaceae > Persephonella_A. The sequence goes on from JALSNI010000048.1 coordinate 3,724, forward strand.
CTGAGAGCTTTCTGTCCTTTACCTCTTCTGCTGATATAAGCTGTCCGTTGTAAAACTCCTCAGATGGGAACTGTTTTATAAGGTCATTCATACGATACTGGATTTTCAGCATATATGAGTTTTCAGGATACAGCTCTATAAATCTTTCAAACATTGTAAAGGATAGAGGTTTAGCATCTGGATGCAGAACTGTTGGTGGGAGCTGTTTGTGGTCTCCTGCGAGGACAACTTTTTTACCTTTGATTAAAGGGATAAGGCAGGAAGGCTCTGTAGACTGGGAGGCTTCGTCTATAAAAATAACGTCAAATATGTCTTCCATCAAAAACTCTGAGCCTGCTCCTGAGTTTGTAGCACAGACAACATCGGCATTCTGGATAATATCGTCTAAGATTTCTTCTTCTATGTTTCTTTTTTGTTTTATAAGTTTCTGCACTTCCTTCTGAAGTCTTATCCATTCTGCCATGCTTTTTAATGTTTCAAGTCTGTGTCCTCTTACTTTTTTTCCTGCTTTTGCATACTTTAAAATCTCATCATAAGAAAGACCTCTTCTAAGCTGAGGAGTAGGTTTCCTGTAGCTTTCCTGATAACTTCTCAGTTTCCTTATCTTGTTTTCTATTTCCTTGATTTTCGCATACTGAGGATGGGCTTCGGCTTTTGCATCAATTGATACATCTAAAAGCTCTTTTTTAAGTCTTGCAGGATGTCCTATTCTGACTACATTTACTCCTCTTTTGATTAGACCTTCTACTATGTTGTCAACTGCTGTGTTGCTGTCTGCTGTGGCTAAAATCCTGTAGCCTTTTTTTATGTGCTGGATTATCACTTCAATAAGTGTTGTTGTTTTTCCTGTTCCGGGAGGTCCATGTATCAGAAAAAGCTCTTTACTGCAAACAGCCCTTTTTACTGCTTCCCTCTGAAACTGGTTCAGCTTTTTATTTTCAATCTCTACTTCCTCTTCACAAAAATGAGGTTTTTTCCTGCCTAAAACAACTTTTTCATCAAAGAGGGAATAACCTTTTTCAAAGAATTCTAAAGAGCCAAGCATCCTCTTAAATGTTATGTCGTTAACAAACAGGTCTATTCTCCATTTTTTCCCTTGAGGAAGTCTCTGGGAAAACACAACAGTTATAAAGTTTTTTCCCTTTTCAAAGACAGTTCCTTCTATGCCGTCTCTGAGGGGATGTTTCCTGCTGACTAAAACTACATCTCCCACATTTATCTGGTGGTCTGGCATGTCATCTCTGTAAAACCTGTAAACCAAAAAATCTCCTACAATTGTTCCGATAAATACAGCTTTCAGTCCAAGTACAGCCCTGCCCTTTTTTTCTCTTTCCCTGCCAGACAGGGAGGTTATCTCCGAAAGGTGAAACTGCTTTTCTGCTTCCCTTTCTAAGTTGACATATCTTTCCCAGTAAAGGGAGTATTCATAACGGTCTTTAAATTTTAGTTTCAAGATTTCTCCTTTATACTTTTTTGTTCATCAGTAGCCAGTAAACTATTCCAAGAGCTAACACTATAGCTCCAAAGCTTAAAAGTTCAAGGGCTTTTTCAGCAGAAAGGGAAACTATAAGTATTTTCCTGATTACAGCAGCAAGGGCAACACCGATAAACGCACCAATAGCAAAGCCCCCACCTTTCAGGTGCTTAATCTCTTCCTGCATCAGCTCAGAAACTGCCCACAGAACAAGGAGTGTTCCCAAAGTCATCAGTATCCCCTTATCTATCGGAACAATACCAAAAACAAGCTGGTAAATGTCGTAAACAAAAAGTCCTAAAACAAAGAAAGAAACTAATATCAATGCTCCTACAAGGGCAAAATCCAGCATTTCAGAAAACTTTTTGGCTGTTACAAAAAGGGTTTTTTCAAACTTTGACATTATCTGGTATCGGCTGAGCTCCTCTTCCCTATAAGCTGCTGTCAGAACATCAAGATTTATGTCTAAAAGTTTTCCAATAGAAGCAACAAGCTGGTTTCTCTCTTCAGAAAGACCGAATTCCTGATTTATTTTTTCTATAAAAAATCTCCTGATAAAGTTAAAAGATGCATTCACATAGTGTGTAGGCAGTCCTATCTCCACATGCTTTTCACCTATTCTGTAAAGTTTCGCAAAATAGGAGTAATCATATCTTCCTGAAAACAGGTCATCATACCATTCCCTAAGTTTGTCCTGATGCCTTTTGACTATCTCTTCTGATTTTAGGTATCTACCTGCTTCAGGAAACCTAAATATAAATTTATAAAATCTCTCTATGAACTCTTCCTTGTACTTTTCCATTACAGGTTTTAGTCTCAGAATATTTCTAACGTCGTCATCCCTAAACTCAAAATCTCTCTTTATCTGCTCAAAGTTTTCCATAACTCCTCCTTATGCTGTTTATCATACATAAACTTTCCTGTTTTTATTAATTTTATAGCAAAAATGGGAGTTTAAAATGGACAAAATAAAAAGTTTAAAAAGATTAAACAAAAAAACCGGCAAAGATGCAGAGTGTTATAAATGCGGAGCTACTAACGTTCCTGTTTACGAAGACCCAAACATTGAAGAGTTATACTTCTGTGAAAAATGCTGGCAGGAGAGACTGAAAACAGAAGAGATAGAAGAGTGGGGATTTGAAGAAGAAATCCCCTATGAGTAGTTATTTAGACTTTTTCTTTTTTCTCCTTTCTACTCTGTTTTTGTATTTTATCAGTTTTTTCTTTTTCTTCTTTTTCTTTGCTTCCTCTTCTTCTGTTGAGAGCTGAGCTTCTTCTAACAGTTTTTGAGTTTCTTCTTCTAATTTTTTCTTTTCCTCTTCAACCTGTTCTTCTGATGTTATCTCTGTTTTAAACAGATACTCTAATGTATGCTGTTTCATTCTAAAGAGCATGTCCTCAAACAGATTGAACGACTCCTTCTTATACTCAACTAATGGGTCTCTCTGGGCGTATCCCCTCAGGTAAACACTCTCTCTCAGTCTGTCCAACAGATGGAGGTGTTCCTTCCACAGATTATCTAAAACCTGCAGTGTTATGTATCTTTCAAATTCTCTCATCAAGCCAGAGCCGTAATATTCTTCTTTTCTGGCATAAACCTTTTCTACCTCAGAGAAGATAAAATCTTCAAGTTCTTTTCTGTCCCATTCTCTATCCCTTGGGATTTTTATCTCAATGTTAAGCCACTCTTTAAATGTTTTTTCCAGTTCGTCTAAATCCCATTTTTCCTGATATTCTTCTGCCGGAGCATACTTATCTATGTAAAACAGCCCCACATCGTAAAGCCACTGCTTCAGCTCTTCCTTCAGGTTAACCCCTTCTAATATGTCTCTTCTGAGAGAGTATATAACCTGTCTCTGTTTGTTCATTACATCGTCAAATTCAAGCAGTCTCTTTCTTATCTGGAAGTTCTGACCCTCTATTCTTTTCTGAGCATTTTCTATAGCCTTTGTTACCATTGAGCTCTCTATTGGCTCTCCATCAGGAATTTTCAGTCTGTCCATCAGATTCTTTAGTTTGTCTCCGCCAAACAGTCTGAGAAGGTCATCCTCAAGGGAAAGATAAAATCTTGAAGAACCGGGGTCTCCCTGTCTTCCAGCTCTACCTCTAAGCTGATTATCTATTCTTCTTGATTCGTGCCTTTCTGTTCCTATTACAGCAAGTCCTCCAAGCTCAACAACCTTTTTCTTTTCTTCTGCTGTTATCTTCTGGGCTTCCTTTAATGCTTCTTTAAACTGTTCTTCTGTTGCTTCTTCTGGTGTTAAACCTTTTTTCTTCAGTATCTCTTTTGCCAAAAATTCAGGGTTTCCACCAAGAAGAATGTCTGTTCCTCTTCCTGCCATGTTTGTGGCTATAGTAACAGCTCCAATTCTTCCAGCCTGCGCTATTATTTCCGCTTCCTTCTCGTGGTGCTTAGCGTTCAGAACGTGATGTTTTATGCCTTTTTTCTTCAGGAGTGCTGACAGATGCTCAGATGTCTCAATAGATGCCGTTCCAACAAGTATAGGTCTTCCCTGTTTGTGGAGCTGTTCAATCTCTTTTATGGCAGCATCAAACTTTTCTTTTTTTGTTTTGTAAACAAGGTCCGGGTAGTCCTTTCTGATAACAGGTTTGTTTGTAGGTATAACAAGAACGTCAAGTCCATATATCTCCTTAAACTCTTCTGCTTCTGTTTCTGCTGTTCCTGTCATACCAGCTAACTTGTCGTACATTCTGAAGTAGTTCTGGAATGTTATGGATGCAAGGGTCTGGTTCTCTGCTTCTATTTTTACCCCTTCTTTTGCCTCTATTGCCTGATGGAGACCATCAGACCATCTTCTACCGGGCATAAGTCTGCCGGTAAACTCGTCAACAATAATTACCTGACCATCTTTCACAACATAATCAACATCCCTGTGGAACAGAGAGTTTGCTCTGAGAGACTGGGTGATAGCGTGAAGTATGTCTATATTTTTAGGATCATAAAGGTTTTCAAGATTAAAGTATTTTTCTGCCTTCTCTGCTCCTTTTTCTGTTAAAACAGCTGTTTTGTTTTTCTCATCAACAATAAAGTCTTCATCTTTTACAAGTGTTTTAACAAAGGCATCTGCTGTGTAGTAGATAGAAACGTCTTCCCCTGAAGGTCCTGAAATAATCAGAGGTGTTCTTGCTTCATCAATAAGTATTGAATCAACTTCGTCAACTATCGCATAGTGATGCCCTTTTACCTGAACAACCTGTTCTATAGAAAAGACCATGTTGTCTCTCAGATAGTCAAATCCAAACTCATTATTTGTTCCGTAAGTTATATCTGCTTCATAAGCCTGCCTTCTTTCTGCTTCTACAGCATGTGTAAAGAAGTTTTTCCTTGCTTCAATGTTGTAAAGCTCGGAAGGCAAAAGCTCTCCTTCATATCCTTTTGGCCATACTCTCATATCTTTTTCTATAGCTTCATTAAATTTTTCTTCATCTACCCACTCTACCATGAAAGACTGGTGGTTTGTGTTTATAACCCCAACGTCCAGTCCTAAAAATTTGTATATAGAACCCATCCAGACGGCATCCCTTTTTGCAAGATAATCGTTGACTGTAACAAGGTGAACACCTTTTCCTGTAAGAGCATTAAGGTATATAGATATAGATGCAACGAGAGTTTTACCTTCACCTGTTTTCATCTCTGCCACATTTCCCTTGTGGAGAGCAACAGCACCGATCAGCTGAACATCAAAAGGTCTAAGCCCCAGTGTTCTTTTTGCTGCTTCTTTCACAAGAGCAAAAGCTTCAGGCAGGATATCAACAATCTCTCCCTGTGTTATAGCATCACTTAGCTGTTTATCTGACCTGACTCTTTCAATCAGTTTCAAGCTTTTTTCTCTGATTTCCTTGTTTGATAACTGGTCAAACTGCTTTTCTAACTGGTTAACTTTTTCTACAATAGGTCTTATCTTTTTTATTTCCCTTTCATTTTTTGTTCCAAAAATCTTTTTAAACACGTATCCAATCATCTTTTACCCTTTTCCTCCGTTATTAACAGATTAATTATATCAGTTTTATAAATATAGGAAACTGTGGGAAGATTTCAGTTTTTTTTCTTGAAAAATAGTTCGTATACAACAAAACCTGCAATTCCTATCGTGATAGCTGAATCTGCTATATTAAAGGCTGGCCAGTGGTGGTTTTTTATGTAAAAATCAAAGAAATCCCTTACAGCCCCAATAAAAATTCTGTCATAAAGGTTGCCTACTGCTCCACCTGCAATAAGAGCCAGAGAAATTATTTCCCAGTAAGAGAGTTTACTGCTTTTTATGTATGCATAAATGAATGCTACCACAGCAGCTACAGAAGAAGCTCCTATCAAAATTAGTTTCCTGATGTATTCTGGAGCATCTCCAAAAATTCCAAAAGCTGCCCCCCTGTTCCATACAAGTGTAAGGTCAAAGAATCCGGGAATGATAGAAACATTTCCGTTTCTAATCAGATAATCGGTGATAATCTTTTTTGTAAGCAGGTCTATTCCTATCACAGAGAGGGAAATTACCAAAAAAATTAAAAACTTTTTATCCATTACTCTGGAATTTTTCCTGTGTCCTCGTCTTCCATTGTTCCAGGGATAATGTGGTAAAATCCAAGGTCATCAGACCTGTTGGAAAAGGATTTAAGCACTTCTTCATTCTGACTGCAGTCAATACAGAGTCTAACCCACGGAATAGCCTCCAATCTTTTTTCCCCTATTGGAGCTCCACATTCTTCACACACACCGTAAGTTCCGTTTTCTATCTTTTTCAGGGCAATATCTATATAAAACAGTGTTTCTCTTTCTGCCTGTGAAAGCTTATACAGAGTTTCTCTGCTCATCTCAGAAGTAACAGTATCAGCTGCATCTTCAACTCCAGACTTTTCATTCAGGTCTTCACTGTTGTTGTTTGCTAAAGATTCAAGGATTTCTGCCTTTTTTTTCAGAAGATTTTCCCTGATTTTTTCAATATCCATAGTAGTCCTCCCTGCTTTTAAATGAGCATACTAAATATAATTTTTTTTTGTGAATGTCAAGTATGTTTTTCACTTTTCGTTTTTTGTAACTGAAACTTTAGTTCTTTGATGTAACCTCAGAATTTTATAAAGCAGTTTTGAAAAGGTTGTTCTGGAATTGATGGAAAAAACGGTTTAAGGTGGCAGCATTAAGGAATATACTTAATTTATGATTTTTTAGAGAAGGTTTGTCATATGAGAAATAAATTTAAGATTTTACTGATTTTTGGGACAAGACCAGAGGCAATAAAGTTAGCTCCACTGATAAAAGAGTTTGAAAAATATGCAGAAATATTTGAAACAAAGGTGTGTATAACTGCTCAACATAGAGAAATGCTTGACCAGGTTTTAAAATTCTTTAAGATAAAACCAGATTTTGATTTAAATATTATGAAACCTAATCAATCTCTTTCTGAACTTACAGCAAATATGATTAAAGAAATTGAACCTGTTTTACAGAATTTCAGACCAGATTTAGTTTTTGTTCAGGGAGATACTACAACAGCTTTTGTTGGAGCATTATCTGCTTTCTACCAAAAGGTATCTATAGCTCATATAGAAGCAGGACTTAGAAGTTTTAACAAATACTCTCCATTTCCAGAAGAGATAAATAGGGTTTTAGTTGGACATTTAGCAGATTATCACTTTGCCCCTACTGAGAAAGCCAAAGAAAATCTTTTTAATGAAAACATAAAGAAAAATGTTTATGTTGTAGGAAATACTGTTATAGATGCCCTTTTTTTAGGTTTAGATATAATAAAAAAACAGGGAGAAGAAAAGTTTTATAAATTTTTTAATTTCTTGGACTTTTCAAAAAAAATAATATTAGTTACAGGACACAGAAGAGAAAGTTTTGGAAAACCCTTTGAAAATATATGTAATGCATTAAAAGAAATAGCCCAAAAGCATAAAGATGTGGAAATAGTTTATCCTGTTCATCTTAATCCCAACGTAAGAAAACCAGTTTTTGAGATACTGAAAGGGACAGAAAATATTCATTTAATAGAGCCTTTAGAATATCCATATCTCATATGGCTTATGAACAAATCCTATTTAGTCTTAACAGATAGTGGAGGAATACAGGAAGAGGCTCCTTCATTAGGTAAACCTGTTTTAGTGATGAGAGAAGTTACAGAAAGAACGGAAGGAATAGAAGCAGGAACGGCAAAGTTAGTGGGAACAAATAGGGAAAAGATAGCTGAAGAGGTATCTTTACTTTTAGAGGATAAAGACGAATACAGAAAGATGTCAAAAGCTGTTAATCCTTATGGTGATGGTAAAGCTTCAGAAAGGATAAGAGAAATAATAGAGAAGGTGTATGTATAAGTTCAGAAAGAAAGTGGACACCTACCGAAAGAGATAAAAAAAGGAGGTAGGTGTCATGAAAGGAATAGTTGAAACAAGCACATATATGTTTTCGTTATTTCCAAAGAAAATCTCAAGCAAAATAAGAGAAGTAAAAATAAGACTAAAAAAGAAAAAATAGCTAAATACTTAGAAATAGAGAAAGGAATAAAAGTTTCTCCGTCAACAGTTTATATGGTATTAAAACAAACCAGGCTAATAGAAACGTATTATCAGTTTATAGACAAATCTATGATTTGAGCCAACAGACACAACAATAGCGAGTTTTTAGGAGAGTTTGACAAATACCTGAAAGAAGAGGGGATAAAGCATTACTTTAGCTATCCCAAAAGTCCAAAGACAAACTCAAATGTAGAGAGGCTAATAAGGAGTATAGAAGAGGAATTATGACTAATAGAGGGAACAGAATACACTATAGATGAGCTAAATAGAAAGCTAAGGAGATATCTCAGGGTTTATAACTTTATAAGACCACATTACGCCTTAGGATTAAGAACTCCTGCTGAAGTAGCCTATGGAAAGTGTTAAAATTTTTATCGGTAGGTGTTCACCATGTATTGAACCGATACACAAAATCTTGACAAAGCCTTAATTTTATTCTAAATTATTCTGTCCTTGGTTGAGTCGCTAGCTCAGTTGGTAGAGCACCGGTCTTTTAAACCGGTGGTCCCGGGTTCGACCCCCGGGCGACTCACCATTTGCCCCCGTCGTCTAGCCAGGCCTAGGACACCGGCCTTTCACGCCGGCGACACGGGTTCGAATCCCGTCGGGGGCACTTATTTTAAATATTCTTCAATTTCTTCAACAGAAAAAATCTTAATAACACCTTTGACTCTGTGAGTTTTGTATCCTAACACTGTTTTTCCATATATGAGACTGTAAGCTATTTCAGATAGTGTCCCGTAACCTCCACCTACTGCTACAACAAACTCCCCAGAAGAAACAACAATAGGATTTCTTCCGTGCCCCAATCCTGTATTTATTTTTATGTCTATATAAGGATTTGCATCTTCTCCTGTTATAGAAGGCATTATCCCAACTGTTAATCCCCCCTCTTCCTTTGCTCCTCTACATACAGCTTCCATAACACCTGATTTACCTCCACATACAACTCCCCAGCCTTTTTTTGCTATTAGTTTTCCAAGCTTGTAAGCAAAGGAATATTCTTCGGAAGAAGGTAAAATCTGTGAACCACCTATCACAGAAACAAGTTTCATAATTTTTCCTCCGGCGGTTTATAAAAAAGTGAAAGTGTAACTCCCCACACCAAATGGAGGAGAAACAGTGTGATGTGTCCACTTACGTCCATATGTATCAGTGCAGACATCCATTTAGAACCAAGTAAACCCGTTATGCCAGATACAATTAAAACTAAAATGTGCCAGATTACTGCAAACAAACCGCCTTTTAAAATCAGACTGCTGGGAAGCCTGTTGTACACATAAGGATAGGCAAAGAAAAATCCAAAGAGTATGCTGTTAAACTGATGCCCTAAAAAAAGGGCTATGTCCTCAAAACCCGGGAACAGCCCTGCATCAACAAGCCACTGTTTATAAATCTTGTAGCTGCCAAACAGACCTAAAAATCCATCTAAAGCAAGGTCAACAACATACATCACATATCCTGCAACAAATCCAGCAAACAGGACAGAGCCAATATTAACCCCTTTAGTCAGATTCATAAATCTTTTCCTCTATCTCTTTCATTGTCTGGAGATATTCAGATTTCAATTTTTTAGAAAGGGCTTTTTTGATGTAATAATAGGCTTTATTGTAATCCTTTAATAGATAATATACATACGCAATGTTGTTCAGAGCATCTGTGTTGTCAGGATTAAGTTCTACAGCCTTTTTGTAAAACTGCAGGGCTTTTTTCAGATTTCCTTTCTTATAATAAATATTACCTAAATTAAAGTATGGAATATCCCAGTCAGGTTTTTTCCTTATGGCCTTTTTATATTCTTTTTCTGCAAGGTCAAGAAGACCTTTTTTTTCGTATGCCACTCCTAAGTTGTTATGCTCTTCAGCTGAGAGGGGGTCTTTGAGAACAACTATTTTAGGCATAGAGCAGGAGTATAAAAATATTGAAAACAATATCAGCGATAAATAGCTAAATAAGCCTTTCCTGTTTTTTTCCATAATTTCTCAAAATCCCTGTATTTTATCAGTCTATTTTTCTCATAACCTGTATGGATAGTAAACCCATCTTCATTATAACCTGTTATCACGACATAATGGAGTTTCGTAAACATCAAAAAACCATAATCAAGGAGGACAATAACAGGAATTTTTCTATCTATGTATTTTTTAATTATTTCAATATTTCCCTGACCTAATTGTGTTTTAAAACCCATGGACTTTGCATAATTTTCAAGGTCTGATATTAATGCCCCTTTTAGCTGAGGAGTGTAGACTTTTTCGGCTATCTTTTCCTGAGATATTTTTAAGCCGTAATAAGAAAAAACAGAAGATAAAGCAGCCGGTCCGCAAAACTCCGACTGCTGTTTGACAAATGGAACATTCAGCGTTGCACTGTGAGCCAGGTTAAACAAAAGTAGTAAAGATAAAATGTATCTCCTCAACTTCAGGCTATTATTATCTCTTTCCCCATCAGTTTAAGTATCAGAACAATGAGGAGAATTATTATAAGAACTGCTATTGTTGTTCCTAACAGGTCTCCACCTGCTAAGACCTTATCTGAAGCCTGTGCAAGCATGTGTATCTGCTGGTCAGACATCTGTGAAAGTTTCTCGTTAACTTCCTGAGGTGTCAGTCCATACGCCTGCAGTTTTTCTCTTACAAGCTCGTTTTCAAGAGCTCTCTGTATTTTGTTTATTTCCATCTCTCTTAATGATTGAACTGTTTTACCCTCTGAAGTTACAGAGCCTACCATACCTGCCAGTGCAGGAGCAGTATGAAGAAACAGAAAGTAAAATGCCATTGACAGAACCACAAAAGGATGGGAAACTTTCCTCAGCATATTTTAACCTCCCATTTTTTTTCTTATAATATCTTTTCGTCAATTAATATATCGGAGCTTGAGTTGGAATACAACCTTGTTCACGCAATGGTCGGAAGATTTGGAGTTCTCATCCCACTCCTCGGCCTTTTTTTTGAGCTTGGAGCTGTCATTACAGGGAAAAAAACTGTATCCAAAATAGCTGGAAGCATTGTTTTATTTGGATACATTATTGTTATTCTTGCAGGAATTACAGGGTTTGAAGAGTTAACATATCTACATTCTGTTCAGACTCCTGCTGACAGATACAGTCTCCACATTCTGCTTGGCAGCACTATTATTTTTTTGTTCACGATAATTTCATTCATAAGAATATATTTATTTAAAAATGTTGTAGAAAAGCTTGTTGTTACATATTTTGTTTTGTATGTGCTTATGGTTACTTTGAGCCTTTTCAGTAATGAGTTTGTTACCAGAGCGGTCTGGGGGAGGTAAAAAAATGAGAGTTCTTAAAAAGGACTACTGGAAGAGATTTCCACAATGGGCTGATGTTTCAAAATGGGATTGGGAAGATTGGAAGTGGCAGATAAGAAACAGAATAAGGTCTCTTTCCCAGCTTGAAGAGATATTAGGCATAGACCTATCCCATTTGAAAAAAGTGGAGAAAGTATTCAGAACAGGAACAACTCCATACTATCTATCCCTTGTCAAAGACCTTTCTGACCTGAATAATCCTATTCTAAAACAGATACTCCCTTCCTGTAAGGAAATAGACCCACAAATACAAGCAGAAGGAAGTTTTGACCCTTTCAAAGAAGAAGTTATGAGCCCTGTTAAAGGACTGACCCACAGGTATCCTGACAGAGTTCTTTTCAGGGTTACCACATTCTGCTCTGTTTACTGCAGGCACTGTATGAGAAAAAGGATTTTTTTAGAGGAAGAAAGGGCAAACAGGTATGAAGAATACATAAGGATGATTGAATACATCAGGAATAACCCTATTATAAAGGAAGTCCTTATTTCTGGGGGAGATCCTCTAACACTTCCAAACAGAAAGTTAGAGTTTATATTGGAGCATCTAAGCAGAATTGAACATGTAAAGATTATCAGAATAGGAACAAGGGAGTTAGTCGTTAATCCTTACAGATTTTTTGATGATGGACTGCTTGAGCTGTTAGATAGATGCGACAAGCTGTGGATTGTTACACATTTTAATCATCCTGACGAGGTTACAGATGTTGTCAAAAAGGCTGTCAGAAATATACTTTCAACAGGAACTCCTGTTCTAAACCAGACAGTCCTGCTAAAAGGAATAAATGACGACCCTTACATAATTGAGGACTTAATGAGAAATCTTCTTCAGGTAAAAATAAAACCTTACTACCTGTTTTACTGTGACCCTACAAAAGGTGTTATGCATTTTAGAACAGACATTAAAAGAGGAATAGAGATATTAGAACATCTAAGGGGAAAAGTTTCAGGAATGGGTATCCCTGTTTATGCAGTTGACTTGCCTGGTGGATTAGGAAAAGTCCCCCTAACTCCAGATTATGTATTAGAAGAAACAAAAGAGTATCTTTTGCTAAAGAGTCCCGAAGGAAAAACAGTAAAAATAAACAGACTTAATTTTGATATAATAGACAATCATACTAAAGAGCAGGAGGATTTATGCTTATAAAGGAAAGACTGTTCACACCAGGACCTGTTCCTCTTCCTCCTCAGGTTATCAAAGCATTAGGACAGCAGATTATCCATCACAGGACGCCAGAGTTTACCCAGATATTCAAAGATGTTAGACAAAAACTGCAGAAACTGTTAAAAACAGAAAGAGATGTCGTTCTGTTTTCCTCATCTGGAACAGGAGCAATGGAAGCATCTGTTTTGAATTTTTTCAGAAAAGGAGACAGGGTTTTAATAATAAATGGGGGAAAGTTTGGTCAGAGGTGGAAAGAGATAGCCTCCCAATTTGAGTTGAAAGTGGTTGATTACGAGATAGAATGGGGAAAAACATACGATAAAGACAGAATAGTTGAGATAGTTGGTGAATTTCCTGACATAAGAGGAATTTTTGTCCAGCAATCAGAAACATCCACAACAACATATCATGATGTTAAGTTTTTAGGTGAGATTTCTGCAAAACTTGAGGACTGTATATTAGTCGTTGACGGTATAACATCTGTTGGAGTTTATGAGGTTTATCCAGAAGAATTGGGAATAGATGTTCTTGTAACAGGTTCCCAAAAGGCGTTGATGCTTCCTCCAGGACTGTCTGTTCTTTACTTCAGCGAAAAGGCAGAAAAAAGACTATCAAAAAGCAACATACCAAAGTATTACTTTGACGTGGCAAAGGAAGCTAAAAAACAGCAAAAGGGACAGACAGCCTACACACCAGCAATAAATCTAATCATTGCACTTAACGAAAGTTTACAGCTTATACTCAGTGAAGGTCTTGAAAACCTTGCAAAAAGACATCAGATACTTGCACAGGCAACAAGAGAGGCTGTTAAAGAAATCGGTCTAAAACTTCTGTCAGAAAGTCCTTCCAATTCAGCAACAGGCGTTTACGCTCCTGCAGGAATAGATGCTGACCAGCTGAGGAAAAAGCTGTTAGAACTTGGCTTCAGGGTTGCAGGTGGGCAGGACCACCTCAAAGGCAAAATTTTCCGTATAGCCCACATGGGATATTTTGACTTTAATGATATTATTCAGGTTATTGCAGGATTAGAAATAGCACTATACAAAATGGGACTGAACGTAGATATAGGAAAAGGCGTTAAAAAAGCTCAGGAAATTATAATAAATAACATCTGAAGGAGAAAAAATGGCAGTAAGGATTATATATGTCAGGCATGCAGAGAGTCTGTGGAATCCTATTGGAAAATATCAGGGAAGACTTGACCCTGAGCTGTCAGAAAGAGGGCACAAACAGGCACAGCTTTTAGCACTTACTCTGAAAAAGTACAAACCTTCAGCCCTTTACTCAAGCCCCTTAAAAAGAACCTACATGACTGCCGAGTATATATCAAAAGAATTAGGTCTTGATATACAGATTGACGAAGATATTATAGAGATAGACCACGGAGAGTGGTCTGGAATGTTAGTTGAGGAAGTAAAGGAAAAATATCCAGACATGTTCCGTCAGTGGCTTTACGAACCTGAAACAATCAAATTTCCCCATGGAGAAACGCTGGTAGATGTTTACAACAGGGTTAAGAGATTTCAGGAAAGAATGCTTGAAAAGCACGACGGAGAAACAGTTGTGGCAGTATCCCATACAGTCCCAATAAGAGCTTCCTTTGTGGCAGGTCTTAATCTACCTCTGGCAAAATTCTGGAGCTTTGGATGTGATAACGCATCTTACTCAATACTGGATTACGAAAAGGTCAGACCTATTCTGTACAAGCTGAATAACACATACTTCCTTGGTGATTTGTTTATTCCTGCTTTAGATGCACTGTAATGGAGAAGTGATGAACATAGATTTACCAGCAGGCGTTAGAACCTTCAGCAGAGCTGAAACTTTTGAGATAAAACAGATAATAAAAAAAATAAATAATGTTTTTGAGCAGTGGGCTTATGAAGAGATAAAACTGCCGTTTTTTGAATATCTTTCAGTCCACAGCAGAGGGTTAGACGAAGAGATTACAGGGAAAAGCTTTAAGATTGTTGATAGGAGCAGTGGTGAGATACTCTCACTAAGAGCAGACTTTACCGCACAGATAGCACGATACTATTCTTCTCTGAAGAATAAAGAGCTACCAAAAAGATACTACTACACAGGCACAATATTCAGGTATTCACCTCCAAAAGGAGACAATCTGTGGGAAAAAGTTCAGACAGGTATTGAGTTAATAGGTTCCAGAAGTTTGGAGGCAGATGCGGAAGTTATAGCCGTTGCATCCCAATCTTTGAAAACATTAGACATAAAGAATTTTCAGATAGACATAAACAATACCAGGATATTTTCTACTTTAAAAGAACTTCTCCAAATAACAGAGGAAGAATATTCTGCTTTCATGGAATACGTAAAAAACAGGGAGATTTATAATTTAAAAAGATTTATTTCAAAAAAAAATATAGGAGGTAGCCTAAAAGATTTTATCATTGAACTGCCTAAACTTCAGGGAAACATTTCTTTAATAAACTACCTGACAGACAAATACAGTATAAAAGGGATAACAGAAATATTTAATCAACTAAATCAAATTTACTCTATTTTAAAAGAATACGAACTTTCTGAACAGATTGTTTTTGATTTAGGAGAACCAAAAGAAATCTCTTACTACACGGGGATTGTTTTTGAAATCTTTATTAAAGATTTTAAAAAACCTATAGGACATGGGGGAAGATACGACAATCTAATATCAAAATATGATGGAGATGTCCCTGCAACTGGTTTTGCATTTGATGTTCTAAGTATGTGGGAATACTTAAGAAATTCCAATCTAATAAGAGAAAAAAATTACAAAGATTTCTTTATAATAGACATTACTCCTGACAAAAAATTAGCCTATAGATTAGGGAAACATTTAAGAGAAAAAGGATACAAAGTAGGTAGAGACATTATCAACAGAGATTTTAAAGAATCTCTTAGATTTGCTTTTAATAATAGATACAAAAAAGTAATAGTTATTGGACTGGACAGCACCGAAAAAAGCATATATATTTATTCAACTGAAGAAAATTTTGAGAGAAAAAGTATTCAGGAGTTTTTGAAGGAAGTATAGCACCATAAAGGTGCTAAATACAGATAAAAGGAGTTTTTTTTATGAAAGCTACAGGTAACAAAGTAGTAACATTCCACTACACACTCAAGGACAAAGAAACTGGTGAAGTCCTTGACAGCAGTCAGGCTTATGGTCAACCTCTTACCGTTCTGTTTGGAGCTGAGAACATCATACCTGGATTAGAAAGCAGAATGGAAGGTATGGAAGTAGGAGAAAAAAGGACTATTGAGGTTCCTGCTTCAGAAGCATACGGAGAAAAAAATCCTGAACTTGTCCAGCAGGTTCCAAGAGAGTATTTCCAGGGTATTGAACTTGAAGAAGGTATGCCTCTACAGGCTCAAACACCAGATGGTCAGATTATTAATATGGTTGTTGTAAGTTTTGATGAAAACAGTGTTACTGTTGATATGAATCATCCACTGGCAGGTAAAGACCTTGTTTTTGAAGTAGAAGTAGTTAATGTAAGAGATGCATCTTTAGAAGAGATTAAACACGGACATCCCCACGGAGAAGGTGGCGTCCAGCATTAAGATAAAAGGGGGATTACTCCCCCTTTAGCATTTCTCTCCACTTTACAGCCAGGTCCGGATAATCTGATGCTACCGCATCAACGCCTCTGCTGTCCATAAGTTTTGCCGTCTCATAGTCGTTTATAACCCACGAAACAACCTTCAGATTTAATCTGTGGGCAAATTTTACTGCCTTTTCTGTGGCAAGTCTGTATAGGGGAAGGACAATTTCACACTCTATTTTTTTAGCCTGATATATTTTTCCCGGAGGTTTCATATAAATCAGCCCTGTTTTCAACTGAGGATTAATCTCTTTAATCTTTATCAGTGCTTCTTCATAAAAAGATATAAAACATACCCACTTTTCAGCATTATAAGAGATTACTGTCTCAACGACTTTTTCTGTAGTTTCAGGCTCTTTTATCTCAATAAACAGACCTGCCTTCCCATTTACTACCTTTAAAGCATCTTCAAGTGTTGCTACAGGTTCACCATCTATGGTTATGTTTTCCTTTATAAATCTATAGCTCAGCTGTGATGGAATAAAAGCTCTGCCTGTTAGCCTCTTAAAATCCCTATCATGTAAAAGGATAAGCTCTCCATCCTTTGTCTGTCTGACGTCAACTTCCACAACATCAGCTCCCACTTTCAGGGCATACTCAATGGCAGAAACTGTGTTTTCAGGTTTCCTTCCCTTTGCACCTCTATGTCCAACAACAGCAAAAGGTTCTATTGAAATAATGTCAATAATATCCACAGCTACTCCTCTAAATTTTTAAACTGTATTCTAAGGGCGTTCAAAACGACAGTAACAGAGCTAAAAGACATTGCTATTCCTGCAAGCACAGGTTTTAACATGATTCCAAAAGAATATAGAATTCCAGCAGCTACAGGTATTCCAATAAGATTGTACACGTAAGCCCAGAAAAGGTTCTGTTTTATTATTTTAAAAGACTGTTTTGATAAGTTTATCGCTTTTAGCAGTAATCTCAGGTCTTTTTTTATCAGGATTATATCACCTGCTTCCTTTGCTATGTCTGTTGCCTGAAGAACAGCTATGCCGACATCAGAAACAGCCATTGAGGGAGCATCATTTATTCCATCTCCTACAAATGCCACTTTTTTCCCTTTTTTCTGTTTTTCTTTTACGATTTCGTATTTTTCTTCTGGAAGGAGCTGATAATAGCACTCATCTATATTTAGAGTCTCACATACCTTTTTACCTGCATCCTCTTTGTCTCCCGTAAGAAGAACTGTTTGAAAACCCATTTTTTTTAGCTTTGATACTACCCTTTTTGCTTCATCTTTTAACCTGTCCTCAAGTAAAAACTGGGCAACAACAGTTCCATCAACACCTATTAACAGCTCTGTATAACCTGAACTGGCTTCTGCAGTGTAGCCATTTTCAGAAAGGAAAACACTATTGCCTATGATAACTTCCATACCGTTAACTTTTCCTTTAATGCCTTTGCCGGGAACAGATTTTATGTCTTCAGCTTTTATACCAGTTTCAGGGATGTAAGGAAGGACAGCCTGAGAAACAGGATGAGAACTGCTCTTCAGCAGAGGATATGCCACGGAAAGGAGATTTTCATTTTTTATCATTTTTTTAATGACAGATGGTTTTCCTTCAGTTAATGTTCCTGTTTTATCAAAAATGACTGTATCAATACTGTTTATCCTTTCTACCATCTCAGGATTTTTTATCAAAATTCCTTCCTTTGCTCCCCTTCCTACAGAGGCAACAACAGCAATAGGAGTAGCAATTCCAAGGGCACAGGGGCAGGCAATAATAAGGACAGAAACAGCAGACAAAAATGCAATATCAGGCCTATCAAGGATATACCATACATCAAATGTCAAAATAGAAACAATCATAATCGCAGGAACAAAAATAGCAACAATTTTATCTGCAAGTCTTCCAATAGGAGGTTTTTTTTCTTGAGCTTCTGATAAGAGCTTAATCATCTGAGATACAAAGCTGTCTTTTCCTGTCTTTTCTGCCCGAATTACAAGATAACCGTTTGTGTTAACTGTTCCTCCTATTACTGTATCTCCCTCTTTTTTCAAAACAGGAACAGACTCTCCTGTAACCATAGATTGGTCAATCTCTGCCGAGCCAGAAATAATTACTCCATCAACAGGTATCTTTTCACCTGCCCTGACAATAACTGCATCTCCTACAACTATGTTTTCTATAGGTACATCTATCTCTTTGCCGTCTACCAGTATAGTAGCTTTTTCTGGTTTTAGACTGAGAAGTTTTTTCATAAAATCTGAAGCTTTATTCCTTGAACGGCTTTCTAAATATCTGCCTAAAAGAACAAAGGTTATGATTGCTGCAGCCCCATCAAAATACAGATTTCTCATATCCACAGGAAAGAGATGGGGAAAAAGAAAAACAAAAACAGAGTAAAAGTAAGCGGCTGATGTTCCAATAACTACTAAAAGGTTCATATCTGCAATTCTGTTTTTTAAGTTAGAGATAGCTGACCGATAAAAATCAAAACCAGCATAAAACTGAACCACCGTTGCCAGCAGGAAGATAAGGATATTTTCTGCTGTTTCGTTTATGGAAAAAGGAGAAAAATGTATCAGGAATATAAAAACTGTTAATACAAAAGCAGTTAAAAATCTATATCTTAATCTCTGCTCTTCTTCTAACTTTTTTTTTCAAAATCTTCCATAGACTCAGAAGCCTGATATCCAAGCTCACCTATTTTTTTTATTATCTGTTCTTTCGTTATCTTGGAGGGGTCAAACTCAAATACTCCCTTTGATGTTGCGAGGTTAACAGATGCTGTAATTATCCCTTCTGTTGCTCCCAAAGTTGCCTCTATTCCAGCAGCACAACCTGCACAGTGCATACCTGATATGTTTAATTCAATCCTCTCAATACCAGAACTTTTTTCTGTAGTCTTTTTTCCTTCTCCCTTCTTTCCAAAAAAGAACCAGCTAATTCCACCAATCATACCCATAGAAACTGACAGAACTATCCACTTATCCAAGTATCAGACCTCCATATATTTATAAACCATAATTTATAACTTTTTACCACAAAATAAAAGGTTTTTCTGATAAAATTACGAAAAGAATAAGTATGGTTAAAGGAGAGAAAAAGATATATCTAAAAGGTTTTAGAAGCTGGGCTGAGGTTAGTAGAAAAAGACTGATTGAAAATGTATCTATGATTCACGATTTTACAGGAAAAAACATATTTGCAGTTGTTAAAGCAGATGCATACGGACACGGGGCTGTTAATGTATCAAAGATACTGACAGAGATTCCAGAAGTTAAATATCTGTGTGTTGCCACAGCAGAAGAGGGAAAAGAGCTGAGAAAAGCAGGCATAAATAGAGATATATTAGTTTTGGGAGGAGTGTTAGAAGACGAAGCTGAATGTTTTAAAAGATACAACCTTGTGCCTGTAATATCAGATTTTCAGCAGTTAAATACAGCATTAAAACACAGCATAAAGAAAGTTCATCTAAAATTTGATACAGGAATGCACAGATTAGGTTTTCTTACTCAGGATGTGAACACAGTTTTGGAAAAGGTAAAAAATCTGCAGGTTGAAGGTTTAATGTCCCACTTTCCTTCAGCTGATACAGACCCTGAATTTACCAAAAAACAGATTTTAGTTTTCCACAGTATTGTGAATACTTTTCAGCGAGCAGGTATTTATCCTGAACACATCCATCTGCAAAACAGTGCAGGGCTTGTTTATAACTGCGATTACTGTAATGCTGTTAGAGTAGGAATATCCATCTATGGAGGAAAACCTGCTGATAACTTTCCTGTTCCGGTAAACACTGTAATGTCTGTAAAAGCCAAAGTTATTACTGTAAAAAGATTAAAAAAAGGTGATACTGTCTCTTACGGTGGAACATTTAAAGCTCCAAAGGATATGAATGTTGCCGTTGTTGCATTTGGTTATGCAGATGGACTTCCAAGAGAGCTGTCTAACAGAGGTTATTTCCTTTTTAGAGATAGAAAACTGAAGATACTGGGCAGTGTTACAATGGACATGACAGTTGTTAATGCTACAGGAATAGAGATAAAACCAATGGACGCTGTAACAGTTATTGGAAAAGACAATAAAAATGAAATATATTTTGAAGATATTGCAAAAATGTGCAACACCATACCTTATGAGATTATGTGCAGAATATCAAAAAGGGTAAAAAGGGTTGTGGTAGATGAATAATCAAAACATAACAATTCTGGTTGTTGATGACGAGAAAAACATAACAGACCTGCTAAAAGATATATTAGAAGACGAAGGATTCACTGTTGAAACTGCATCGGACATAAAAGAAGCAAAAGAAAAACTGAAAGAAAAAGATTATGAGATTGTTTTTCTTGATGTATGGCTGCCTGACGGGGAAGGAACAGACCTGATACCTTTTATTAAGGAAGCAAACCAGATAACAAAAATTATTATGATATCCGGGCATGCAAACATTCCTGTTGCAGTCAAAGCTCTAAAGGAAGGAGCCTATGACTTTTTAGAAAAACCTATATCCACAGACTCAATACTTGCCGTTCTTCAAAAAGCAATAAATGAGATTAAAAAAGACCTTGAGTATATATTCTTAAAACAACAACAAACAAAAGATATTGAGATAATAGGAAACAGCCCTCCTATATTAAAGCTTAAAAAGCAGATTGAAAAGGTAGCAAAAACAAATGCATGGGTGATGATTTTTGGTGAAAATGGAACAGGAAAGGAGCTTGTAGCAAAATCTATACACTTTTTGAGTGAAAGGGCAGATAAACCATTTGTTGACATAAACTGTGCTGCTCTGCCAGATGACCTGATTGAAGCAGAGCTGTTTGGATATGAGAAAGGAGCATTTACAGGGGCTGTAAACAGAAAAATTGGAAAGTTAGAGATAGCAGATGGGGGAACGCTGTTTTTAGACGAAGTGACAGATATGAGTCTTCCTGCACAGGCAAAACTCCTGAGGGTTTTAGAGGAAAAAGAGTTTACCAGACTGGGAAGCAACCATAAAATAAAGGTAGACATAAGGGTCATATCTGCTACAAACAAGGATTTAGAAAAAGAGATAGAAGAAGGTCGATTCAGACAGGATTTAGCGTTTAGACTTGCAGTCGTTCCCATATATGTTCCCCCTCTCAGGGAAAGGGGAGAAGACATTTTGCTACTGGCAGAGCATTTTCTCAAAAAATCCTGTATTGAAAACAAGATGAACCCCCTAAAGCTGTCAGAAGAAGTTAAAAAAGTGTTCCTGCGGTACAGCTGGCCTGGAAACGTGAGAGAGTTGAAAAATCTTATGGAAAGGCTGTGTATTTTCGCTACAGGAGAGGAGATTACACTGGAAGATTTACCTCCCTATATGTTTAGAGGAAAATCTCCAACAGGCAAAAAGATAGAGATAAAACCACTGAAAAAGGTAAGAGAAGAAGCTGAAAAAGAGGTCATAAAACTTGCTTTAGAAAAATACGGCAGAAATCTGAAAGAGGTAGCAAAAGCTCTTGAGATAGACCTGTCTTCCCTCTACAGAAAACTAAAACAGTACAATCTGGAGGAGTGATATGCCTTATGTGAATGTTAAAGTTGCTGGAAAGCTGTCTAAAGACCAGAAAAGAAAAATCGTTGAAGGAATTACAAAACTGTTAGAAGAGGTAGCAAACAAACCCCCATCAGCCACGTATGTTGTTATAGAAGAGATAGACAGGGACAACTGGGGGAAAGAAGGAAAACTGCTCTCAGATAAATAGAAAGCCCTCAAAGGGCTTAGAACAGAATACCTGCAGTCAGATAGGGCTGTTTTATTTTTACATCTGCACTTGTGTTGTCTATATCATCTATTTTCAGCTTTTCGTATTTATATCCACCACCTATATAAAAGTCTGCAAGAATGTTCCTGATAGGTTTTATTCTCAGCTCCCCAGTAATATCGTAGTAATGACTTCCCTGATATGCTATACCGTTGGCTTCAACCAATAAGGAGAAAAATCCTACAGGTTTTATCTCTAACGAACCGTGGAGCATAGGAATAGGTGCTAAAAATGATGTGGAATCTTCCTGATTTCTTGTTACATCCCTTACCTTTGCGTAAAAGTCTATAACTCTGATATTTAGACCAACTTCAGCGTCTATAATCTGAAATATATTGATAAATGGAAGATTATAAAAAAGAACAATGTCATAATGGTCAAGGTCTAACTTTGTCTGAACTCTATCGTTTACGTTAACAGTTATATTTCCAAATGTGTAGCTTTTTGTAACTGTTCCATCTCCTGTAAATCTCATTCTGGTATACTGAAGTTTGATATTAGGTAGCAAAGGTATGGGATGTTCAAGCTTTGCCCTGATAAAGTATGAATTTTTATCACCGATGTTCAGTTTATCCTTTATGTCTATTCTGTCTCCTTCGTATTGAACCCAGCCAGAGATTTTCTGTTTCATATAACCTGCAGAGATTTCCCCATCTACTCCTGGAACAGCAAGAGATGAATAAAAAATAGCTGAAGATAAAAATAAAAGCCCTGCTGCTTTTTTCATAAGGAAGCCCTCCTGATTTTTTATATTATCTTTCTCGGATACCTGCTATAAATTCTTCAACCATTTCTCTGGCCTGCCAGTCTTTGTACTGGATAGGAGGATGTTTCATTGTATAGGCAGAGATAGAGTATAGAGGGCCTCCTATACCTCTATCCTGAGCAAGCTTTGCACACCTGATTGCATCTATTGCAACTCCTGCACTGTTTGGAGAATCCTCAACATCAAGTCTAAGTTCAATATGCATAGGAACATCACCAAACAGTCTACCTTCAAGTCTGATAAAAGCAATCTTTCTGTCTTTAAGCCACGGAACATAATCTGAAGGACCTATATGTATGTTGCGGGAGTCCATTCCGTAAGGAATAAGAGACGAAACTGCCTCTGTTTTTGACTTTTTCTTTGTTGCAAGCCTGCTTCTTTCAAGCATATTTAAAAAGTCTGTATTTCCTCCCACATTAAGTTGATATGTTCTGTCTATCTTTACTCCTCTGTCTAATAAAAGCTGTGTTAAAACCCTGTGGGTTATTGTTGCTCCAACCTGAGACTTTATATCGTCCCCAACTGCTGGAATACCTTCTGACTCAAACTTTTTTGCCCATTCGTCGTCAGAAACGATAAATGTTGGCATGCAGTTTATAAATGCTACTCCTGCTTTTAGGCAGGCTTCTGCATAGTATCTTGCTGCCTGTTCAGCCCCAACTGGAACATAATTTATCAGAACATCTGCCCCGCTTTCTATAAGAACTTTTGCAACTGTATCAACACTATCCTCCCTTGCGTCAGACAAAACAAATGCATTTTCTGGTGGATAATTTTTCATATGCTCAGGAAATCCGTCTAACACTTTACCTTTCCTTACTTTCACACCTGTCTTTGGTATGTCCCTTTGAAAAATAGCTGTACAGTTTGGTGGATTAAAAATAGCCTCCGAAACATCATAACCAACCTTTCTTTCATCTATGTCCCACGCGGCAACAATCTCTATATCCCACGGCTTGTATCCCCCAATATCCTCATGCATAAGACCGCTTGCTTCAATACTCTGTTTTTCTTTGTAGTAATAAATCCCCTGAATTAATGCACTGGCACAGTTTCCAACACCAGCTATGGCCACCTTTATCTTTCTGTCTGACACTTTCTTCCTCCTATAGTATTATCTGTTTCGCCTTTAGTATTTCAGGTATTTCATTTATCTCTTCTAAAACTGCATCACTGACCTTTTCGTCAAGTTGCAGTGCACCAAGGGCTATTTTGCCTTTTTCAAGTCTCCCCAGTCTAAAGCCTGCAATGTTTATGTTATGTCTTGCCAGTATCTCTCCAATTTTTGCTATAACCCCTGGAACATCTTTATTTTCAAACATCAGTATCACACCTTCCGGATCAATGTCTATCCAGTATCCGTCAACAAGCATTATTTTCGGAATCTGCCCATAGAATGCTGTCCCTCCTACAACATGCTCTCTGCCGTTCTGTGAAACAGTAATCTTGATAAAATCTTTGAACACCAGACCTTCTTCCCGTGAAGACTCAACAATGTTTATTCCCCTTTCTTTTGCCAAAAACGGAGCATTTATGATGTTTACAGGTCTGTCTAATATAGGCTCTAAAAATCCTTTCAGAACATAAGCAGTTATCGGTTTTATATGCTCAGCTACCGAGCCTCTAACCTCAACATTAAGTTCTTTAAAGTTTCCACCTGCATACTGGGTAAGGAAACTTCCTAATCTTTCTGCAAGGAGCAGAAAAGCCTTTATGTTTTCAAAACCTTCTGTTACAGTAAATGGTGCATTTACTGCTGCCTCAACAAACTGCCCTTTAAGGGCTGCTATAACCTGCTGTGCTATTTTTATTGCAACTTTATCCTGTGATTCGTATGTGTTTGCTCCAATATGAGGAGATAGACTGATATTTGGAAATTCAAATATTCTCCTTATTCTGTCATCGGGAGGTTCTTTACCAAAAACATCCAGACCTATGCCTGCAAACTTTCCTTTTTTCATGTATTCGTACATGGCATCTTCGTCAACTATCCCTCCCCTTGCACAGTTTATGAAGTAAACTCCATCTTTCATCATCTCAAACTCTTTTGCCCCTATCATCCCCCTTGTCTCTTCCGTCAGCGGACAGTGAAGAGTAACAATATCTGACCTTTTTATCAGCTCCTCTAACGTGTCAACAAGTTCAACACCCAGTCTATCTCCTTTTTCTCTTGGGATGTATGGGTCATATGCAATAACTGTAGCTCCTGCGGCTTTACACCTGATGGCAACCTGTGAACCTACATTTCCCAGACCTATAATACCTACTACTTTTCCGTCTAACTCCTCACCCATAAATCTTTTTCTATCCCACTCTCCCCTCATCATAGATTCATGAGCAAGATGAAGTCTTCTCAGCACTGTGTAAAGGTGAGCCATCGTAAGCTCTGCAGCACCTACAGTATTTGCACCCGGTGCGTTAACAACCAATATTCCTCTTCTTGAACACGCCTCAAGGTCTACATTGTCCACACCAACACCAGCTCTTCCAACAACTTTCAAATTTTTAGCCCTTTCCAACAGTTCCTCAGTAACAGGTGTTCTGCTCCGTGTTATTATCGCGTGATAGTCCTGAATTATCTCAAGTAGCTCCTCCCATCTGATTTCAGGTTGGTAGTCAAGGTCTATCTCTGGGTCTGAATTAAGAATATCAAGGCCTTTACTGGAAATGTGGTCTGTTACCAGAACTTTATACATTTAATAAAATCCTCCTAAAGATTTTAAAAGGTAAATATTATTATACTTGATAAGATTTGATATGTTGAAAATTACTTTTTCATACCTATTAGTATACTTATAAACACTAAAACTATGAAGAAGACCATAATAAATGCAAGTTTTTCCATATCCCGCACCTGAAAACAAGATATTGTTAATATATACTAACTTATAACACATTATGATAAAATTAAACATTCAATCAGGAGGCGTAGTTATGGAAAATAATTGGTGGGAGTTGGCAGGCATCATATTTTTTTCATTTATGGTTATAACTGTGGCCATTATATGGGGACTTGCCGTAAAGGCAAGTTATAACGAGGAGAAAGAAAAACAAAAACAGGAAAATAAATGAAAAGAAACTGGCCTTTTATCATCATTACAGGATTTGGTATTCTTGCTACACTTATCTTCCTTTACATTTTTGTTTACAGTTTAGCAACAAACACAGTAAAGTCAGCAGTTTTGCTTGAAAAGGCTTACCCTCACATAAAACCACAGGAATACATGAACTTTCTTCAAAAAAAGGCAGAAAAAAATAATCTCAAGATTATTCAGATAAAATCAGAAGAAAACTACTTTTTAGTTCAGATAATAAACGAAAAAATCGTCAATGAGCTGTTTTCCCTTGCTCCTCAGGTTGCTCCTTTGGGAATTGTAAACTTAGTTATTTATGACCTTGGAGATGGAACAGGCATTGTGGGAAACAATCCTTATGTCTGGGATATTGTTATTGACAGTAAAAGAATAGACGAGATAGCACAGAATTATTCTGAATTTCTGTCTGATGTTTTAGACAGTATATACTGGGACTACAAAAAAGAAAAGGAGATGCTGAAGTAATGCCGTTTATTATAAGAGTAAAGAGAGAGTTTCAGGCAGCCCATTATCTGACAGACTATCACGGAAAACCTGAACCACTCCACGGTCATACATGGGAGGTTGAGCTTTTTATAAAAGCAGAAAAGTTAGACAAAGGGGGAATGGGTTTTGATTTTGTAGAGATACATAGATTTTTAGATAAGATACTACCAGACTACAAATGTATGAATGATATATACGACTTTTCCCCCAGTGCAGAAAATGTAGCAAGGCACATATACCAGCAGGTCAAGAAAAAATATCCCACCCTCCAGAAAGTTGTCGTATGGGAAACAAAACACGGGGGAGCTGAGTATTACGAAGAATAAACATTGACAGTATTTAGACAGGTAATATCTTAATTACTATAAGATAAACATTAAGGAGGGCGGAATGACAGAAGACCCAAAATTTCACGAAGAATCTGAAAGGGTTCACGAATACAGAGAGCCTAAAGTCGTAAAAGAAAGTATCTTCACAGGAAGTAAAGCCCTTGAAAAAGCTCCCAAAATCTACGGTATACCAACAGGAATAGAAGGTCTTGACGATTTATTTTTTATTGTCGAATCAGAAGATGGAAAAATAGTAAAAAAAACACTTGGAGGAATTCCAGCCTACTCTGTGTTCAACATTACAGGTGTTTCTGACACAGGAAAATCACTGATGGTTGAACAGTTTACAGTAGAACAGGCAAGAAAAGGGCATAAGGTAGCCTTTATCACCGTTGAATCTCCTGCAAACTTTGTTATAGCTTCCATAAAGCTGAGAGCTGCAGCTATGGGATATAACTTTGAGGAGTTTGAAGACAACGTTATTCTGATTGATGCTGCGTCCCACTCTACACTTAGAGAAAACATACCAGACCTTCTTGCAACACTGGCATATGCCATAAAAACATATCACATCAAGTTCACAGTAATAGACTCTGTGACAGGACTGTTTGAAAACAAAGAGATGTTAGCAAGGGGAGTAGTTAGAAGACTGTTTAACTTTATGAAAAAGTGGTATCAGACTGCTCTGTTTGTATCTCAGAAAAGAAGCGGACACGAGGAACTTACAGCAGAAGCAGCAGGTGGTTATGCAGTAGGGCATATCGTTGACGGAACAATGGTTTTAGCAAAAGAGCTAATAGACTCTTCCTTTAAAGCAAAACTATACAGAAAGGAAGTGGGAGACATTGTTCGGCTTTTCAGAATAGATGGATGCAGAATGTCTGGACATGATACAAAAACCCACTACCTTGAAATTACAGATACAGGACTGGTAAGGATATTAGAACCAATAGGAAAATAAAAACATAAGGAGGGCGATAAAATGGTAGTGTTACTTACATCAAAACCTGTAGATGAACATGATTTAGAGCAGTTAGTAGGAAGGGTGTTCTTTAAAGCTATAGACCTTCTTGGAGGTCTTCATAAATTAGCTGAATACAGAACATTAACCTGGCTTCCATCACTGGCAAGAGCTGCATTTGCCATAGTTTTGAGGGAGGAATACCTGAAAACAGAAGAAGAGATAGCAGAGATTGTAGGACTGACAAGAAACACTGTAAGAAACATACTCAGAGCAGACCCAAATGCTGCAATGTTCAAGATTGAGCATATGGACGAGCTAACCAAAGAAGAGAAAAAAGAGCTGAGAGTCCACACGGCAGGAGGAGTTGCAAAACTTGCATACAAACTGGTCAAAGAAGGAAACGAAGCTCAGACACTTTTAGAGTTCTGCAGAGAAATCTCAGCAAAAGCTGTTCAGGTATGTGAAGCTCCATGGGCTTACACAGTGCTGAAACACACAAAAGGGCTGAAATATCCTGTTGAAAGCCCAGAAGCCCTTAAAGAAAAACTGTCTGGTATAACCATCAAAGGACTGTCTGCTGAAGAAGTAGCAGAAAATCTCACATATCCTATAAAAAATCCTGCCCAGCTACTTCACGAGATAAAAGAGTTCTTACAGATGAAAGAGGTTTAAAGGAGCGGGCTAAAAGCCCGCTTTTTTTAATTTCTGTCAGGAGAGAGGAAGAGAATGAAAAAAGAGACAATACCTCTGATTTATAAAAATATGTGTCCTAACTGCGGAGGAGACATAACCTCTGAGAGACTGTTTAAAGGTCTTGTATGTGAAAACTGCCTGCCAGAAGAGATAGACAGGAAAGAACTGTGCGACTTTTTAGGATACGGCAGGTTCACAGATGTATGTCATCTATGGGATAGAGTCAGGGACTTTAAACAGTTTTTCAAAGAAATAATAAAAAACGACCTGTGGTCTATACAGGAAACATGGGCTACAAGGTTTTTTATGAACATCTCTTATGCTTTGCTGGCACCAACAGGTATAGGAAAAACAACATTTGGTCTTGTTTTATCAAAATACCTGAAGGAAAAAGAAAACAAAAAAGCATACCTGATTTTCCCAACACAGATGCTTGTTAATCAGGCTCACGAAAGACTTGTATCTTTTGGTGTTCCAGAAGAGGAGATATTAGCCTACACATCAAAGTTTGCCAGCACAAAGAAAAGACAGGAAGAGCTGAAAGAAAGAATAAAAAACAATGATTTTCAGATACTTTTAACAACAACTATGTTCCTATACAAGAACATAGACATCATCCCAAAGGGTGAATATGCACTTGTTTTTGTTGACGATGTGGACAGCATTTTAAAAACAGCAAAAAATATAGACAAAGTGCTGATGCTTTTAGGATTTTCTCAGGAAGATATTGATTACACTCTAAAGTTTATAACATTTAAACAAAACCTGTTTAAAAAAGGACAGCCTTCAGAAGAAGATTTAGAAATTTACCAGCACTGGCAGTCAAAAATCCAGAAAATAACGCAGAAGAGGAAAGGAGTTCTTATAGTATCGTCAGCAACATCAAACCCCCGCTCAAAAAGGGTAAATCTGTTCAGAGAGCTTTTAGGTTTTGAGGTTGGAAGACCATCCCTCACACTGAGAAACATAGAAGACGTGTATGAAAAACCAGAAAATGTATGGGAAAGAAGCATAGAGGTTATAAAACAGCTTGGAAAAGGTGGGCTTGCTTTCCTGTCTTCGTCAGAAACAGTAGAGACATTAGAAAAATATGTAGAATTTTTAAACAAAAATGGGATAACTGCTGTTTCTTATCAGGATTTAATGGACAGGATAGATGAGTTCAGGGAAGGAAAAATCCAGATTGCTGTAGGTTTTGCCAGCTATAGAAATCCACTGGCAAGGGGAATAGACCTGCCTGACGTGATTAGATATGCTGTATTTGTAGGTGTTCCAAAACTTCAGTTTAACATCAGATTTGAAGAAGAATTTATTCATTTATACTACTTTCTCCTCTCTTTAACACCTTTCCTTGCA
Source organism: Persephonella sp. (assembly GCA_026987075.1). GTDB lineage: Bacteria > Aquificota > Aquificia > Aquificales > Hydrogenothermaceae > Persephonella_A. The sequence goes on from JALSNI010000048.1 coordinate 33,258, forward strand.
AAGAAAAAACTGATTGACCCTGTTCAGATAAAACAGCTTTACGACTACATAAATTACCTAAAGATATACGCCTTTATTCCCCCTGAAAAATTAGAGCCTGAAAAGTTAGAAAAGATGAGAAAGATACAGCTGTATGTTAGAGAGCTGATAGAAAAACCTGATATTTTTGCAGCTGTTCAGCAGTCTCCAGAAATAACACTGAAAAAAGAGGGGGACAGTTTTGTTCTGACTACAGCAGACGTTACAGGATACATTCAGGCATCAGGAAGAACATCAAGACTATACGCTGGCGGTCTAACAAAAGGGCTTGCATATCTGCTCGTTGACGATGAAAAAGCATTTTACTCACTTCAGAAAAAGGTGCGGTGGTTCAGTGAAGATATACAGTTTAAACATATTAAAGAAATAAATCTTGATAAGCTGTTGGAAGAGATTGACAGAGACAGGGAAAAAGTAAGAAAAGTTCTGTCAGGACAGATGATATCAGAAGAGAGACAGTCCTTCCTCACTACTGTTGTTGTTGTTGAATCCCCAAACAAAGCAAGAACAATAGCAAACTTTTTTGGAAAACCCCTTAGAAGAAGACTGAAAAATCTTGATGCCTATGAGATAGCAATAGGAGATAGATTTTTAACAATTGTTGCAAGCAAGGGACACGTTTTTGACCTTAATAAAGAGGAAGAATACTTTGGAGTAAAGAAAAACGGCTCCTTTATTCCTATTTTTGAACCGATTGATGAAGGGAAAAATCAGATTATACAGAGTATAAGGGAGTTAGACCTTGAGGTAAACGAGATATTCATAGCCACTGACCCTGACACAGAAGGGGAGAAGATAAGCTACGACCTATATCTGAACTCACTTCCGTATAACTACAACATAAAAAGGGCAGAGTTTCACGAGGTTACCAAATGGGCATTCTTAAATGCTGTAAACAATCCAAGGGATTTTGATGTCAATCTTGTGAAAGCACAGCTTGTCAGAAGAATAGCCGATAGATGGATAGGATTTACCATATCCCAGTATATACAGGAAAAACTCCACAGACACTGGCTGTCTGCAGGAAGGGTTCAGACACCTGTATTGGAGTGGATTATAGATAGGACTGACCAGGCAAAACAGAAGATAGCTATAATTCGTGTTGAGATAAATGGTTATCCATTTGAGTTTCAGTTTGAAGATAAAAAGAAGGCAAAATGGTTTTATGACCATCTACAGTTTGTAATGATTGAAGAAAAAGAGAAAAAAGAGGAGCACCTGTTTGTAAAACCATTCACCACAGATATTATGCTTTCAGAGGCAGCAAGAGAGCTGAGGTTTTCACCTCAAGAAACTATGCAGCTTGCACAGGACTTGTTTGAAGCAGGTCTGATAACATACCACAGGACAGACAGTTTCAGAGTTTCTGAAGCAGGAGTTTTTGTAGCCAGAGAATACATAACAGAAAACTTTGGAGAAGAGTATCTGAAAGTAAGAACATTCTCAGGAGCAGGAGGAGCCCACGAATGTATAAGACCAACAAAACCGATGGATGCTGATGACTTGAGGTCTACAATATTTACTATGAACATTCAGGGAATAACAAACAGGCATATAAAACTGTACGACCTTATATTCAAAAGGTTTATTGCCTCACAGATGAGAGAAACAGTCGTTGAAAAAACGCTATTTGAGGTGAAGGCTTTTGATGAAAAGATTGAGGAAGAAATAAACACAAGAATTATCCAGCACGGATACGACCTTATTTTACCTGTGAAAATATACACCATTCCTACAGGGAAAGTAGAAGTTGAAAACAAGAAATCCTACCACCTTAAGCCAAAACTGCCCTACTATACATTTGCTACAGTTATACAGGAGATGAAAGAGAAAGGTATAGGAAGACCCTCCACATATGCTGTTACTGTGCAGAAACTGTTAGACAGACATTACATTGTTGAAAGAAGGGGATACCTGTTCCCAACAAAGCTTGGAAGAGCCGTTATTTCCCTTATAAAGAAAAGAGAAGAGATATACAGATTTGTAAGTGAAAACTTCACAAAACAGTTAGAAGAGATTATGGACAGGGTAGAAAAAGGAGAAGCTGACTATCAGAAAGAGTTAGAGAAACTGTTCACACAGCTGAAAGAAAAAAGGCTGTTTTTCAAAGTGAGATTGGGAGAATATGCATACGAGGAGTAGAAATATTATTAATAACATTAAATCAAAATAAACTATCAGAGGGACTTTATGCAGAAGATTTTTATTTTTATGATATTTGTGTTATCTACCTTTGTATACGCCAGATCAGAAATTGTGAAACCAGAATATGTGTGTATGGTTAACGACAGATTTATGGGTGTAGAACAGATTCCAGTTAAAGTAGACGAAAAGGTTTACTATGGATGCTGTAAAATGTGTATAGGTAGACTGCAAAATAATGAAAGTTTACGCTACGCAGTAGATCCCATCTCAGGTAAAAAGGTAGATAAGGCAAAAGCGGTAATACTGAAACAAAAGGATGGCTCTGTGCTGTACTTTAAAAATGAATCTAATGCCAACCGGTTTATCAAAAACAATTACTGATTCAAAAGCTCAGACAGAATTTTATTTACTACTTTTGGATTTGCCTTTCCTTTTGTAGCTTTCATCACCTGACCAACAAAGAAACCTATCAG
>JALSNI010000049.1 GCA_026987075.1 Persephonella sp.
GGTTGAATCAACAGCAATGGGTGGGGCTATACTTGCAGGAGCCAAAAATGCTCAGGACTCTATAGGTGTATCTTTAGACTGGAGCTTTTAATCTAAAAGGGGCTTTTGCCCCTTCTTTAAAAAAATCTGGAGGAACAGATAATGAAAAGGGCAGGGATTATTTTTGCCTCATTTATGCTGTTAACAGCCTATGCATTTTCCCTTCCAAAGTTTATGGATGAAGAGTATGCAAGGCAGTTTTGTGAGCTTTGGAACAAAACACCTACACTGACAGAAGGTCTGTCAAAATGGTCAAAAAAAACTGGAGATAAAGGCTACAGAATAATCAGATTTTACAGACAGGACTGTGGAGGTGTGGAAAAAGCCGTAGAGCTTCACATAGCACCAAAGGACAAAAAGGCAGTCTGTATTTATGGAGGAAAAGCCACAGACCAGAAAGCAGACTTTTTAATGTTTGCTACAGACAAAAACTGGAAGTCTCTGGCAAAAGGTGAGTTTGGTTTCCTTGGAATGGGAATTATGTCAAAAATGACTTTTGAAGGCTCAAAATGGGAAGCAATGCAGAATATGGGACCTTTTAAGGCATTTCTTCTAAATTTAGATAAAGTTCCCCACAGTATGGAATGTCCTTAAAATGTTGAGGGGCTTTGCCCCCTTTTACTATTTATAACTTTCAAAAATTTCAATACATTTATAAATATTTCTAATTTGTAAAATAGTCTGACCAGTAATATCATCTTGAATATTCAATATCATTAGAGGTTAGACAGTTGGCGAAAATTATTCCTGGAGTTATTTTATCTGTATTTATTGCTGTTATTGCCTTTTTTATATCAAATTTAGAGATAGTTAAAAAGACAGTTAACTTTAGCCCTCTTATAATAGCTATCCTGTTGGGAGTTATTGTTGGAAATCTGTGGAAAATCCCAGATAGTCTAAAGCCGGGTGTTGTGTTTTCTTTAAAGAAGATTTTAAGAATAGCGATTGTATTTTTAGGTTTCAGACTAACATTTCAAAACGTCATAGATGTTGGAATTGAAGGTCTTATTGTAGATGCTGTGATGCTTACTTCTACATTTTTATTTGGTGTTTGGGTATCCCGCAAACTTTTTGGATTAGAGCCTGAGATGAGTTATCTTATCGCATCTGGAAGCTCTATATGTGGTGCATCAGCTGTTTTAGCAACGGCTCCAGTAGTTAGAAGTGAGATGCATCATGCTGCAATGGCAGTTGCAACAGTAACAATATTTGGAACAACATCTATGTTTGTTTATCCTTTAATTTATAAATTTTTTGGAAACTTCCTTGGTTTTGACGAAGTGTTATACGGTATCTGGACAGGTGCTACTGTTCATGAAGTTGCTCAGGTTGTTGCTGCAGGTTTTGCAGTTTCTGATACTGCAGGGAATACTGCAACAATTGCAAAACTGACGAGGGTTATGATGCTTGCCCCCCTCCTTTTAGTTCTTAGCTTTTATCTTGCAAAAAAAAGTGCCGTTCACGGAACAACAGTTTCTCTGAGAGATATTCCTATTCCTTATTTTGTTTTCGGTTTTATTGCTATGGTGGGAGTAAATTCTCTACAAATTATTCCAAAAGATGTTGTCCATTACATAAATGTTGCTGATGGATTTCTGTTGACTGTTGCTATGGCTGCAATGGGATTAGAGACTAACATAAATAAGATTAAAGGTGTTGGTATGAAACCTATATATTCTGCCCTCCTGATATTTATCTTTCTATTTTTTGTTGGAATAATCAGTGTAAAAATCACACATGCAGTATTTGGATAAAAAGCTCCCATAGAGGGAGCTTCTGTTTATCAGTTAACTTCAGGCTCTATTACATCGTCATCAGAGCCTTTCTTGTCTCCACCAGTTTGTTGTTGACCTCCTCCTGTTTGATATAGTTTCTGTGCTATTTTGTTTGCTACTGATGTTACTTTATCAATAGCTTTTTGTATTTTTTCTCTGTCATTTGATGCTATAGCATCTTTTCCTTCTTTTACTGCTTCTTCTGCCTCTTTCTTGTCTTCTTCGTTTAGTTTTCCTTCATTCTCTTTTACTGTTTTTTCAAGACTGTAAATCAGTGCATCAAGCTGATTTCTCAGCTCAACAGTTTCCTGAAACTTCCTGTCTTCTTCTTCGTGTTTTTTAGCTTCCTCAATAATCTTGTTAATCTCTTCTTCTGTAAGACCAGAGGACTGCTGGACAGTTATAGACTGGGATTTTCCTGTTGCTTTATCTGTAGCTGTTACATGGAGTATTCCATCAGCATCTATATCAAAGCATACCTCAATCTGTGGAACGCCCCTTGGAGCTGGTGGAATGTCTGTCAGGAAAAATCTACCAAGGGATTTGTTCTCTTTGGCCATCTTTCTTTCACCCTGAAGAACGTGTATCTCAACCTGTGTCTGGTTGTCCGCAGCTGTAGTAAATATCTCACATTTTTTGGTTGGTATTGGTGTATTTCGTGGTATGAGAACAGTCATTACTCCACCAAGGGTTTCTATTCCAAGGGACAGTGGAGTGACGTCTATCAGAAGAACATCTTTTACTTCTCCTGCTAAAACTCCACCTTGAATTGCAGCACCAACTGCAACAACTTCATCAGGGTTAACTCCTTTGTGGGGCTCTTTTCCGAAAAACTCTTTTATTTTTTGCTGAACCAGTGGAATTCTTGTTGAACCACCAACTAATACAACATCGTCAATATCCTGTGGTGTAAGTTTTGCTTCTTCAAGGGCTCTTTTTACAATATCCATTGTTCTGTCAATAAGGTCCTTAATCATTTCTTCAAGTCTTGCCCTTGTGAGCTTTTTCTCAAGGTGTAGAGGCTGATTTGTGTTAGGGTCTATTGTGATAAATGGCAGGTTTATCTCTGTTTCCATTTTGAAAGAAAGCTCTTTTTTGGCCTGTTCTGCTGCCTCTTTCAGTCTTTGGAATGCTGTTTTGTCGTTTCTCAGGTCTATTCCATGTTCTTTTTGGAACTCATCAACCAGCCAGTTAACAATTCTTGCGTCAATGTCAGCTCCCCCAAGGTGTGTATCACCGTCAGACACTTTAACTTCTATTACGCCTTCTCCACCTTCCAATATTGATACGTCAAATGTTCCTCCACCAAAGTCATAAACCAGAATTTTTACGTCAGACTTTTTGTCAAGGCCATAAGCAAGGGCTGCAGCTGTAGGCTCGTTTATAATTCTTTTAACTTCTAATCCTGCAATCTTTCCTGCATCCTTTGTTGCCTGTCTCTGTCTTTCGTTGAAGTAAGCAGGAACTGTGATAACAGCTTCTGTGACTTTTTCTCCCAGATAACTTTCAGCAGCTTCCTTCAGTTTTTTTAGGATTTGTGCTCCTACTTCCTCTGGTCTTACTATTTTTCCAGCATTTGGAACATCAAAAGCTGCATCTCCCTTCTCGTCAGCAACAACCTTGTATGGAACGTGTTTTAATTCTTCCTGCACTTCTTCAAACTTTCTTCCTATAAATCTTTTAGATTCGTAAATAGTGTTTTGAGGGTCCAAAACAGCTCTTCTTTTTGCAGGGTCTCCAACTAATATTTCTCCTTCTTTTGTCCATGAAACTACAGATGGAGTAGTCCTGAATCCTTCCTGATTGGCAATTACAATCGGTTCACCACCAGACATTACAGAGACAACAGAGTTTGTTGTTCCAAGGTCTATTCCAATGACTTTACCCATCTTTCCACCTCCAAATTCAAACTTTTTAATAAAAATATAATATTTTAGTTAATCATTGTCAATAATTTTGACAATAATAAACATAAATTTAGGTTGTAAATAAAAATTAAAAACTTACGAAAAGTTTAAAAACTGCTGATGGGAGAAGAAGATGAGAATTGCATACATAAACTTTTATTCCCATAACAACTCTTACAGAGCTGGAGCATTGATAACAGACATGAGCACAAAGCCTGTTGAGTTTAGGGTAACTTCAAACCTTAACATAGATAAACTGCAGGAGATATTATACGGAGAGGTGTTAGAAGAAATCTTATATAGAGAAAGATTTACCATTCAGTTGCTTAACTCTCTGCAGGAAGATTACGACATTGTTCTTACAAAAGAAAAGAGTCTTTTATCTATAAGAAAAGAGATACAAAAGCCTGTGGTTCACATCCAGAAATACGACCCTTTTATGCCAGAGAACAGGTTAAGTCATAAGGTGGTAAACATACACGACAGATACGAACCCCTTTACATAACAATCAGTAGAGAAGACGAAAGCAGATTAATATCTATATCCCATTCTCTACAGGAAATGTATAGAAACTTTAACATTATGGAGCCATTCAAGAGGATTGAAAATGCCATCAAATACATAATGGAGAGTGAAAGTGAGAACAAAGCAGACATTTGTATCAGATAACTTAGTAAGGGAACCTAAAGTTAAAACACAACTTGTTTTTACTGATAAAGCCTACTGCTTTATATCCTCTAACCTTTTGAAAGATATTCCAGAGGTATCTAATTCAGGAACAGCATTTACGGAAAGATTAGACATAAACAAAATTTTAAAAGGTTTAGGAAAAGATAGAAAAAATTATAAAAACTACTCTATATTTGATTTGCTAAAACCTATATTGATGCCTTCTGTAGATTTTGAGCTCCCGAAAGAGATTCACTTTCCCCATCAGCTTTTCAGCTATCAGGTGGAAGGCATAAAATTCCTTTTGTCAAAGGAATTTGCACTTCTTGCTGACCAGATGGGAACAGGAAAAACAGTAATGTCTATAACAGCAATGAGAATACTGTTTTTGCAAGGAAAAATAAAGAAGGCAATGGTTATTGTTCCCTCCAACTTAATATCTGTCTGGGAAGAACACCTTACTAAATGGGCACCTGAGCTGATTTTTATAACTTTGAATGAAAATAAAAAAAGCCGTCATCTGCTTTACAATAAAGAAAGCCACGTGTATCTTATCAGTTACGACACGCTAAAAAATGATTACAAATTTTCAAAAAAACTGATTAATAGGTTCTCCTCTAATATAGACCTTGTAATACTTGATGAAGCCCATAACATAAAAAATCCTGAGACCTTAAAAACTCGGGCAGTAAAATTTGTGGCAAAAAACTCAAAAATAAGATGGGCTTTAAGTGGAACCCCTCTGCAAAACAGTCTTAAGGAATTGTTGTCTCTATATGAATTTCTCAATCCTCAATATGAAAAGAAAAAAAATCTAACTGAAGAGGAAGCTCGGGAGCTTATAAAACCTGTGATGCTCAGGAGACTGAAAAAAGATGTTCTGAAAGACCTCCCTGAAAAGCTTCCACCTGAGATAGAAAAGTTTGAGTTATCTTCTCTTCAGAAAGCAGAGTATGACTACATATTAGGTAGGGAAACAGAAAGATTAATGGAGATTTACGACCGTTTTAAAGGAGAGAAAAATTTTAGATTTATAATGAGACAGAACGTTATCCAGTCTATTCAAAAACTTCGTCAGGTTTGCAACTTCCCTTCAAAAAGTATAGAAAGTCCAAAGATGGAAAGATTAAGGGAGATGGTTATAGAGCTTATAAAAAACAGAGAAAAAGTTGTTGTGTTCACAAATTTTATAAAAGAAGGAGTAGAAAAGATAGTAAAAAATCTGTCCTTTTACGTTAATCCAAAGAGTATTGTTTCCTATCACGGAAAGATGAATGAAAAAGAAAAAAGAGAGGCTGTCAGAAGATTCAGAGAAGAGGAGAATGTATATGTTTTTGTTGCCACTATAGGAGCAGCAGGAGAAGGCCTTACTTTAGTTGAGTCCAGTTATGCAGTATTTTTTGACCTTCACTGGAATCCTGCAAAGATGTGGCAGGCAGAAGACAGAATTCACAGAATAGGTCAGAAAAATGTGGTAAACATTTATAACTTTGTGATGAGAGATACCATAGAAGAAAAAATACTACAAAAAATAAACGAAAAAAAGTTGTTAATTCAAAACATTATAGATAATAATAATATTAAGAGAGAAGAAGAGTTAATAACTATTGATGAACTCTTGGACATAGTAGGGCTTACCAACATTAAGGAGGAATAATTATGCATTACAGAAATAAGGTATATCCCAAAAATATAGAGTCTCCTTTTAGACCAGATGAGATATTCTTTTCAACAACAAATCTAAAAGGAATTATCCTGTCAGGAAATAGCGTATTTTATAGAACAAGTAAGTATTCTAAAGAAGAGCTTGTCGGGGCTCCCCACAACATAGTCAGACATCCTGACATGCCCCGTATTATCTTTAAACTCTTATGGGATTACATAAAGTCAGGTAAGCCTATTGTAGCATACGTCAAAAACATGGCAAAAGACGGCAGTTATTACTGGGTTCTTGCCACTGTTATGCCTGTAAAGGATGATGACGGAAATACGAGAAAATATCTATCAATAAGAATAAAACCAACAACAGAGTATCTTGACCTTGTTAACAGAATTTACAAAGAGCTTTTGGAAGAAGAAAAAAAAGGAGGCATGGAAGCCTCATATAAAAGGCTATTAGAAGAAATAAAAAAATATGGATACGAAGATTACGACCAGTTCATGGCAGATGTTTTATCTAAAGAACTTGAGTCTAAAAAGGACGTGTTAAAAGTGGAAGAGATAGATATGGATGGGTTATATGACAACACCGTTTTTAGCAAAATAGTTAAAAATATATTTGAGCAGGCAAAAAAACTTTACACTACTTATGACAGTATATACGGGAAAATAAACATATTTAATAATTTTTCACAGGTTCTTCAGGAAAAGTCTGAAAATATTTTCAGACTAACAGATTACATAAGACTAATATCCCTTAACTCTTCTGTTGAGTCTTTTAAACTTGGTAGTAAAGGAGCTTCTTTTTCAGTTCTCTCGGCAGAAATGAGGAAAAATTCAGAAATGGGTAATAAAATTATCAGTGAGATGAAAGAGTTAACTACGAAGATTATGGATAAAATAGAAAATATGGTAATTCTTATAAACATATCAAGACTTCAGGTCGTTACTATAACCAAATTTGTTAGAGAAATTTTAGAAGACCTTAAAAAAGGTTCATTTACAGGAGAAGAAGAACAAGAATTTAAGATCAATGTAAAAGACCTTTTACAGTTACTAAAAACCGATTCTGTAGAAATTGTGCATTATTCTACAGAAATAATGGATTTATTGAAGAAAATAGACGAATACATGAAAAGACTGAAAATATTAATCAAGAGATTAGAGTTCCTGTATCTAAACGGAATGGTTGAGTCTGCTCATCATACAGAAACAAGTTTTTCTATAATATTTACAGAAGTAAACAAACTTGTTGAGTCAACAAGAAATGTGTTATCAGAACTACATACACCCCTTTTTGATGTAATCCAAAAAAACAAAGAGCTTAGAAATGAGTTCAAAGAAGTTGATGCTGTCGTAAAAAGAATGTATCATCATCTTAATCAAATAGCTGAAAAGGTTGGAGGATAATGGAACACATTGTAGTTTTCGTTACCTGTCCTGATAGAGAGGTGGGGAGAAAAATAGCAAAATCTCTTGTAGAAAACAAACTTGCAGCCTGCGTAAATGTTATTGATGGTCTGAGTTCTGTCTATTACTGGCAGGGAAAGATAGAAGAGGATAATGAAGTTCTTCTGATAATAAAAACACAGGAAGAGAATTACGAAAAATTAGAGAAATTTATCAAAGAAAACCACCCCTACACAGTTCCTGAGATTATAGCAATGCCTGTGATAAAAGGTTCACAGGACTACCTTAACTGGATTGATGAAACACTGAGCAGGTAAAATGAGAGATATACTTATTTTCCTTATCTTTGGTGGTTTTGTTCTCCTCAGTATATTTGGAGAAGACGTTATATTTTATTTACTTAAAATTCTGGGAGGGACAGGTATGGCACCTTCAATAATAGTGCTGGCAGTACTGATAATAATATTTTTAGCATCAGCTATAAAGATACTGCCAGAGTATGAAAGGGGAGTAATATTCCGTCTTGGTAGAGTAATAGGAGCAAAAGGACCAGGAATTATTATACTCATTCCATTTATTGACAAAATGGTAAGGGTGTCCCTTAGGGTAATTACAATGGATGTTCCAACTCAGGACGTAATCACAAAGGATAATGTTTCTGTGAAAGTTGATGCAGTGGTTTACTTCAGGGTTATAGACCCTGTAAAAGCTATCGTTAATGTGGAAGATTTTATATATGCAACTTCCCAGATTTCCCAGACAACCCTCAGAAGTGTCTGTGGTCAGGCAGAGTTAGATGAGCTTCTGTCCCAGAGAGAAAAACTTAATCTCAAACTTCAGGAAATTATAGATAAAGAAACAGATGCGTGGGGCGTTAAGGTTGTGTCAGTAGAGCTGAAAAGGATAGACCTTCCAGAAGAACTGGTCAAAGCCATGGCAAGACAGGCTGAAGCTGAAAGGGAAAGAAGAGCAAAAATTATATCAGCAGAAGCAGAGTATCAGGCTGCTCAAAAATTAGTAGAAGCAGCTCAGCTACTTGCACAGCAGCCTATAGCCATGCAGCTCAGATACCTTGAAACACTCAACACCATTGGTCAGAAAAATGCTAAAACAATTGTGTTCCCCTTCCCTACAGAGCTGATGAGCTTCATTGAAGAACTGAAGAAAAACAGAGCTTAAAGTCCGATAAATATTTTCCTACAAAAAGGTTGCATATTTTTTGCTTGACATTATATTTATAAACAAACGCTAATAAAATTTTATAATACTATACTAAAATGGAGGATGAGATGTTCAGCGAAAATCTGTTAGACAAAAAATCTAAAGAGATATTAGAAACAGCAAAAAGTATAGCAGAAAGAAGAAAAGACAGACTTGTGGATACAGACCATCTGCTTATGGCACTGATAGGCAAAGAAGATTCACCTTTGAGAAAAGTTTTAGAAAAAAGGGGAATAGACACAAAAGACCTGAAAAAGAAAGTAGAAGAGTACTTAAATGACTTATACGCTCAAATAGACAAATCAACAGCAGATTACATCAGATACATAAAAGACCTTCAGTCTCAGCTAACCAGTATAAAGAATGATATTCTGAAAATTCAGGACGAGATAAAGAGGATTTCAGCAGCTAAAAGGGAGTTAGAGAACGAGCTCAGATACGAAGAAACATCTTTCTGGGGAGGATTTGGAAGTTCAGCACGGATAGAGTATGAAAGGCTTCTCAGATATGAGAAAGACTTAAAAAATCAGCTTATAAGAATAAAAAACTCCCTTCTTCAGATAATGGATGAAGATACGGCAAACAGTTTTATCTCAGGGGAGGTTGCCCTTTCTTCTGTTTTATACAAAGTGATAGAAAATTCTGACTTTGTTAGACAGATAAAAGATTTGGGAATATCACCAGACAGAGTTGTTGTAAAGATTGCAGAGGAAGCCCTTGGAACAAAAACAGGTAAAGTTTATTCAAACTATCTGATAAAAGTTTTAGAAAATGCAGAAAAAAAAGCCCTTGAAAGTGGAGAAACTTCAGTAAAACCTTTATATATAGCTACTGCTTTAATTGAAGCAAAAGAAACCATTGCAGGAAAAATATTAGAACAAATACTCACAGGAGGAAAGGAAAAGATGAATGGAGAAAATATCCAGAAAGAGATGGCAGAAGAAGAAAAATCACCATTAGAAAGATTTACTGTTGATTTAACACAGCTTGCAAGAGAAGGAAAGTTAGATCCTGTTATAGGAAGGGAAAGAGAGATACAGCAGGTTATAGAGATACTTCTGAGAAGAACAAAGAACAACCCTGTGTTAGTAGGAGAGGCAGGAGTTGGAAAAACAGCAATCGTTGAAGGTCTCGCCCAGAAAATAGTAAACAAAGAAGTTCCAGAAGAGCTGTTTGATAAAAGGATACTGGCCCTTGATATGGGAGCTCTCCTTGCAGGAACCAAATACAGGGGAGAGTTTGAAGAAAGGCTGAAAGGGATTATAGATGAGGTTAAAAAGTCAGAAGGAAACATCATACTGTTTATAGACGAGCTTCACACAATTGTTGGAGCAGGTGCGGCAGAAGGCTCAACTGATGCAGGAAATCTCCTGAAGCCTGCGCTTGCCAGAGGAGAGCTGAGGGTTATTGGTGCAACAACATTAGACGAATACAGAAAATACATAGAAAAAGACCCAGCTTTAGAGAGAAGATTTCAGCCTGTTCTTGTTGAAGAACCTGACGTGGAGACTACCATTGAGATACTCAAGGCCCTCAGACCAAAGTTAGAGCAGCACCACGGCGTTAAGATAGACGATTCTGCACTTGAAGCAGCAGCAAAACTAACCCACAGGTACATTCAGGACAGAAAACTACCAGACAAGGCTATAGACGCCCTTGACCAGGCATGTGCAAGGAAAAAGCTGAAGTTAGTCTATGCTCCGCCAGAGGTTATAGAGTTAGAAAGAAAGATAAAACTGTTAGACGAACAGATTGTTCAGGCATCATTAGACGGAGATTACGAAAAAGAAGCCCAGCTAAAGATAGAAAAAGCA
>JALSNI010000050.1 GCA_026987075.1 Persephonella sp.
GGCACGCCGCCAACGTTCGCGCTGAGCCAGGATCAAACTCTCCATACAAAATCTTATCCTTTCCCTGGCCCTCAGCTCCCTTATTCCCTATGCCAAGTAGCCTTTAACACAGATAGTTAAAGCGACCCTAAGAGCAGATGAACAGTATATATGTATTTTTCTCAGCTGTCAAGCTTATTTTATTTTTTTCAAGTAGCCTTAACTAACAGGGTTATACAATTTATAACGATAAATCTATTTTGTCAAGTATTTTTTATTCTGAAAAACAGAATATATGGCAGGTATCACCAAAAGGGTAAGAACAGCTGAGGATATAACACCTCCTATCATTGGGGCTGCTATTCTCTGCATAACTTCTGAACCTACACCTGTTATATACATAAGGGGAATAAGACCTGCAAGTATTGTTATAACAGTCATCATTTTTGGCCTTACCCTGAGGACTGCCCCTTCATAAACTGCTTCCATAAAATCAGATTTGTTTAATTTGCCTTTCTGGGACAGTTTTTTCTTCACAGCCTCTTCCAGGTACACAACCATAACAATAGCTGTTTCTGCTGCAACGCCAAGGAGTGCTAAAAATCCAACAACAACTGCAATACTCATATTAAAATTCAGGTAATCTATATATAAGAGCCCTCCAATCAGTGCAAAAGGTAAAGAGAGCATCACTATGAGAGTGTTTGTTAAATCTTTAAATGTGATGTAAACCAGAAGGAATATAATCAGAACTGTGAGGGGAATTATGTATTTCAGTCTTTCTTTTGCATGTTGAAGGTACTGGCTCTGTCCAGCCCACTCTATGAAATATCCCTCTGGAATTTTTATATGTTTCAAAGCCTCTGTTGCTGCATTAACATACTCTTCTGGCGTTACATTCTGCATAGGTGTTATATAAACAAACAACACCTTCATTCCTTTCTCTGACTTTATAACAGACGGTGCCTCTGCATAGTAGACTTTTGCCACTGCCTTTAAGGGTATCTGCTTACCATTTCCCACCGGTATGTAAAGATTTTTTATCTCTTCAACATTGTTTCTGTAGTCCAGAGGATATCTGAGGAGTATAGGGTACCTTTCAAGTCCGTTGTAGAACTGTGATACAGGCATTCCTCCCATAGCTGTCTGTATAAAGCTGTTTATCTCATCAACAGACAGGTTATATCTGGACAGTTTTTCCCTATCTATTTCAATGTTCAGGTAATACCCGTTTGAAACTCTGTCTGCAAATACTGACATGGTTTGCGGTATTGATTTGAGAGCTTTTTCTATCTGTGAACCTATCTCTTGAAGCTTTTTCAAATCTGCACCATAGATTTTTATACCTAAAGGTGTCCTTATTCCTGTAAGGAGCATATCTATTCTTCCTCTTATAGGATAAGTCCAGCTGTTTGTCAGTCCGGGTATCTGTAGTTTCTCGTCCATCTCCTGCATCAGTTTTTCGTATGTCATTCCTTCCCGCCAGTACTCTTTAGGTTTAAAGGTGATAATAGTTTCTATCATAGAAAGTGGAGCCGGGTCTGTTGCTGTCTCTGCTCTTCCTGCCTTACCAAAAACAGTATCAACCTCAGGAAATGATGCGATTATTCTGTCTGTAATCTGTGTCAGCTTTTTTGCCTGTGTTACAGATATACCGGGAGGTGTAACAGGCATATACATAAAGGTCTGCTCATTCATCATAGGCATAAATTCCCAGGAGAGTTTTTTGTACAGTGGATATATAGAGAGTATAGCTAAAACGGTAAGGAACAAAACAAGATACCTGATTTTAAGAGTAAGTTTTATCAGTGGTGAGTAGCTTTTTATCATAACGAAACTAACAGGATTCTTCATCTCAGGAAGAATTCTGCCCTTAATCAGATAAATCATCAGAACAGGAACAAGGGTAACAGCTAAAACAGAGGCTGCAAGCATAGTAAAGGTCTTTGTGTAGGCAAGGGGTTTAAAAAGCATTCCTTCCTGTCCTGTCAGAGCAAAAACAGGTAAGAAAGAAACCACAATAATCAGAAGGGCAAAGAATACAGGCTTTCCCACCTGAATAGATGATTTTATTACAGCATCAATTCTGTCTTTTTCTGTTATTTCTCCCTTTTCTTTTTTCAGCCTCTCTATATGTTTATGAACATTCTCAACCATAATGATAGCACCATCAACAAGGGCTCCAATGGCAATAGCAATTCCTCCTAAAGACATGATGTTTGATGTGATGCCTAACATTTTCATAAACAAAAATCCTGAAAGGACTGCGAGGGGAAGGGTTATAATTATAACGAGAGCACTCCTTATATGTAAGAGAAACAGGGTTATCACTATAAGAACAATAATACTTTCCTCAAACAGTGCCCTTTTTAGTGTGTTTATCGCTTTTTCTATAAGCTCTGACCTGTCGTAGGTAGTGATAATTTTTATGTCTTCTGGAAGGGATTGCTGAAGCTCACGGAGTTTTTGCTTTACTTTCTGTATTACGCTGTAAGCATTTTCTCCGAACCTCATCACAACAATTCCACCTACAACCTCACCAAGACCATTAAGATCTGCAACTCCTCTTCTTCCCATAGGGACAAGCTGAACTGTAGCAATATCTTTTATCCTGAGTGGTGTGCCGTCTTTTAAGGTTTTTACTGTTATCTCTCTTATATCATCAAGATTTCTCAGATATCCCAGTCCCTGTATAATAAATTCAAAACCGTTTTTTTCTACCGTTCCTCCTCCAACATCGTTGTTATTGCTTCTAACGGCTTTCAACACATCTTTGATAGAGATGTTATACTCTCTCAGCTTTTCCGGTTTTACTGTTATCTGGTATCCTTTTACAAATCCACCGATAGATGCAACCTCTGCAACTCCATCAACTCCAAGAAGTGCATATCTGAGATACCAGTCCTGCAGTGTCCTGAGCTGCCATAGATTTCTCTTTTCTGAAAACAGCGCATACTCGTAAACCCATCCAACACCTGTAGCATCTGGTCCTATAGTTATCTCCGCTGTTTTTGGAAGTTTGTCCTTTATCTGTGAAAGGTACTCTAACACTCTGCTTCGCGCCCAGTATATATCTGTACCTTCTTTAAAAATCACATATACGGCAGATGTTTCAAATGAGGAAACACCTCTGACTGTCTCTATTTCAGGGGCTGAAAGGAGAACAGAAACTATAGGATAGGTAAGCTGGTCTTCAATCACAGAAGGGGACTGGCCTGTCCATTTTGAGTATATGATTACCTGTGGTGGGGAGAGGTCTGGAATAGCATCAAGAGGTGTCTTTTTTAGAGCCCATATTGATGCTCCAATCAGAATAACAACAAGAGATAAAACGATAAGTTTATTCTTTACAGACCATCGGATAACGCTTTCTATCATCTTTCCACCCTTCAATGATGATGATGCATCATTTTCATTTCTTTTTTACCTTTGGAGTATTTACCTTTTAGCTGGGCATCTGCATCAAGAAGAAACAGTGCAGAGTTTGCAACAACCATTCCTCTATGAAGACCTTTTTTTATCTGGTAGTAATCGTCTGCGTAAACCCCTAATCTGACGAATACCGGTTCAAACACTCCTTTTTCTTTCTGAACAAAAACAACCTGCCTTTTTCCTGTGTCCAAAACTGCTGTTTCTGGAAGAGTAAGGAACTTACCTAAAGGAACCTGAATTTTTAGCTCCCCGTACATTCCCGGATAATACATTTTGCCTGTATTGTTAACGACAACTCTTACTTTCAGTGTTCTGTTTTTTTCATCCATCATAGGGTATATGTAATCAACAACTCCTTCCATCTTTCTGTCTGGGTATGACAGAAAGTAAAACTGAACTTTCTGTCCCTTTCTGATAAATGGAATGTCATCTTCGTATATGTCTGCAATCAGCCACAGGTTCTGATGTTTTGCAATTCTCATAACAGGCTTTCCTTCTTTAACATAAGAGCCTAAATAAACAAACTTCTCCATTACCCAGCCGTCGTAAGGGGAATACAGGGTTATACTTTTCACCACCTTTTTTGTTTTCAGTATCTTTTCTATCTGTTTATCTGTAATGTCCCAGTATTTGAGCCTCTTGTATGCTGCTTCGTAAAGCTCTTTTGCTGACTTTTTTAAAACTCTGTCAGAGCTGTTTTTCATCTTTTGATAATACTGGTATGCCCTGAGTAATTCTTCCTGTGCTGAAACAAGCTCTGGACTGTAAACAGAAAGGAGAGGCTGGCCTTTTTTTACGTATTTTCCTGTAAAATCTGCATACAGTTTTTCCACATAACCAGATATTTTAAATGTGATATCCTTCAGGTCATTTTCTGGATGCTCTAACTTTCCAAAACCTTTTATATTTTTGGTTAAAAATCTCTCTTCCACTACTGTTGTGTCAATGTTAAACATCTGACTAA
This sequence comes from Persephonella sp., assembly GCA_026987075.1. Taxonomy (GTDB): domain Bacteria; phylum Aquificota; class Aquificia; order Aquificales; family Hydrogenothermaceae; genus Persephonella_A. Next base: position 4,376 of record JALSNI010000050.1, read on the forward strand.
TCTGACCTGTATTAACAGGTTTGACTGCTGTCTGGGGCAGTTTTTCTGACTGAACTTCAGGAGTTTTATCTTCTATCTGTGGAAAGCTTTTGGAAAAAAACAGGAAAGAACCCACTGCTCCTATGACCAGACCGGCAATAAGAAAAAGTAGCATCTTTAGCTTCATTTTATCTCTCCTGTCAGTTTTTCAATTTTTTTGACGGCTATGTTGTAAGAGGCAGTCTCTTCAATAATCTTATTTTTTACTGTCAGTATCTGGTTTATTGCCTTGAGCACATCAAAGATATTCTTCCTTCCAACCTGATACTCAGACAGGATACTTTCGTAAACAGAATGGGATATCTGACTCATTATATCTTTCAGTAGCTGATAACTTTCGTAGGAAGAGAGTGCATCGTAGTAACTTTCTTCCAACTGGGTCTTTACCTCTCTGACAGTTGCCTTCAGCTGATTTTCTTCTTTCTCTTTCAGCAGTACATTTTGTAAAACAGCCCTGTCCTGTTTATTTTTCTTCCATACAGGAAGGTTAAAACTCAGACCTACAGAAATGTAATCCCTGTATCCCTTTCTGTAAGAGTAAGCTCCAAAAAATGCAAAATCCGGCTTGTATTCTAATTTAGCTAATGAGACCTTCTCCTTCTGGAGTTTTACAAGCTGAAATCTTCTCTGAACTGCTGGATTATTTTTCAGTGCAGTGTCTATAAGAGTTTTTAATTCTGTTATCTTTTCAGGTTTTTCAGGGGATATCTTTATTTCCCTGTCTGAAAAATATCTGATGCGGGACTTTATCCTTTTCAGTCTGTTTTTCAGAACTATCTCCTTTCTCTGGAGCTGTGTGAGAAAAAACTGGGCATCAAACACCTCTGACTGGGATGCTTTCCCCACAGAGTAGAGGGTTGTGGTGAGAGATATTAAATCCTGAGCTACTTTTTCATACTCTTTTACTATTTTCAGCTTTTCCTCCACTTCCCACATTCTGTAAGCTGCCTGATAAAGCTGAAACATCAGCTCCTGTTTTTTTTCTAAAAGTGCATAATACCTGCTTCTGTATCTACTCTTTACTATCTGAGACTTTTTTTCTCTTTTGCTGTAAAGAGGGTAGGATTGCAAAAGCTTCAGCTCTATAGACTGCATAGGCTCTAAGTTTCTGTCAAATGGTCTGTAAAAAAGCTGAACATCTTTAACAGCAACACTGAAAATCGGGTCTGGAAGTGAAAGCTCGTAAATTTCTTTTTCTTTGAGGCTCTTCAGCTCTCTGTCTATGGCTTTTATCTCCGGATGATTTTTTATAATCTCTCCTATCTCTACTCCAAATGCTACAACATGTAGTAATAAAACAGAAAAAATAATAAATCTCATCCCATAACTCCGCAGAAGCAGGTTTTATAAAGATATAATAACACAGCCGTAAGCTGTAAAATCAGTAAAGGGATAATCCATATTTTTGTCAGAGGTGGAAATCTGTCTTCAGAAATAAAATGGAATCTACTTTCTGAAAAGTTATATCCAGAAGGCTGAAGAAGGCTAAACTCTTTTATTTTCAAAATTGCCCCAAGCAACGTTGTTTTTGAGACTTTTTTCAGTGCGTATCTATCTGCATAGATTTCAGACACAATAACGAGCTCTTTTAGCAGTCTGTTTTTTAGTTTTTCTGGCAGTAGAGAAAGAATAGTATCAGCAATCAGATATCTAAAAGCATCAAGATGCTTAAGGTGTCCCTGTTCGTGATGATACACTGCCCTTTTTTCATTCTTTCCAAGTTTTTTCAAAAAACCTGTAGAAAGAACAATGCTTTTTGAGAAGTTAAAGGATAAAATCTTTTCACTGTCTATAACGATAATGTTTTTGTACCGCATAACAGAGAGACTGTCTATACTTCTTTTTACTGTGTAAAAATGATTTATGTTCTTAAAAGCTGTGAATGTCATTCTTACCAGATAAACAGTCATAACACAGAAAAGAAACAGATAAAATAACACATTTGCATGATTAAGCAAGAAGTAATCTATATGCATAACAGAAAAACAGCTTTTAAGGTCGTTTATCCATAAAGGAACACCTGCAAAGAGCTTTAGATAAACAAACAGATAAACAAAAAGAAAAAAACCTGTCAGCAAAAATAGAGCATCACTCTTTTTCATTTTTCACCTTTTTGTCTATCATTTCTCTCAGCTTTTTTATCTCCTCTTCTGACAGCTCTTCAATCACACCTTCAAAAGCAGCAATACCGGAAGGACTGCTCTTGAGTATGTCAGTAACTACCTTTTTTGCAACCTCTTTTTCAAACTCTTCTCTGCTCATAACTGGATAGTATCTGTAGCCTTTTCCTTCTTTTTCTCTTCTCAGTATGCCTTTTTTATAAAGTCTGTCCATCACTGTCATAACTGTCGTGTGGGCGAACCTGCTTTCACCCAAATATGCTCTAACCTCTTTAACTGTTCCACTGCCTTTTTTCCATAAAAACTCCATTATCTGTTCTTCAAGTTCTCCAAATGGGGAGGGTTTTTTCCTCTTGAATTTCAGCGTTTTAAATCCTTTTTTGAAAAACTCTATCATCTTCACCTCACAGATTAAAACCGAATTTTAACTTTTTTGTTTCTCCGTTTCTTTCCACATATATGGTTATCTGCCACGTTCCACCCATAGATAAGTTTACGTCAGATTCGTAATAATCACCAGACTTTTTAACAGGATAGTCCATGCTCATCTCAGGCATTCCCGGCATAGGAGGCATGTATCCGTTTATTTTTACCACTGCATCTGTCACAGCTTTTCCATTTTCATAAATCCTCAGCATCCATCTGTTTATCCCAACATGGGGAGGCTGGTCTGATGTGACAACAACCTTTAGACTTCCTTCTGAAAGCTCTTTCTTAAAACCTTCCTTCTGCGTGCAGGAAAATGCAAGTAAAAAAACAACTGGTAAAAAGAGCAGCACTATTTTTTTCATCTTTTCTCTCCTTTTATACTATAACATGTAGTATTAATATCCAAAAATAAAAGAAAATAAAAAATGATTTTTATCACAAAGCTGCCCCGAAGGGCAGCACTTTTTAAGGCCTATACTTTGCTAAAATCTCATCCCAATCAGGCTCTCCAGATTCAGGTCTGAATTTCTCTTGAAGATTTGCAACTCTCTCTTCAAATGTCTCTTTTTCTACTTTGTAGAATATTCCTATAGGTCTTTTCCCTTTGAATGGTTCTGCATCCTCTAATTCTGGAAAATCAGCATCAAGAGCGTGGGATGCAAGTTCTAAAGCCGCTTTCATATCTGATGGGTCGTGTCCAAGCTCTTTATTGATGTCTATCAGTCTTCCTTTGTAATACTTGAATGTATCAATCTTGTTGAATGTTGGACATGGAGAGAGGACGTTAACAAAGGCAAATCCTTTATGTTCAACAGCCGCCTGTATTGTTTCTGCCAGATGTTTTGGATTACCAGAGTAAGATTGAGCCACAAATGTTGCTCCAGATGCTATTGCGAATTTTATAACGTTGAACGGATCTTCAATGTTTCCGTAAGGGTTCAGTGAACCTTTGTATCCGTGTCTGGAAGTTGGGGATGTCTGGTTTTTTGTTAGAGCATACATCCTATTGTCCATAACAACAAGTGTTATATCAAAGTTTTTCCTTGCTGTATGGGGAAAGTGCTCCATACCAATAGAGAATATGTCACCATCTCCAGCAGTAACAATGGTTGGTGTTTCAGGCTTTGCAAGTCTTATTCCAACAGCCGCAGGTAAAGCTCTACCGTGAGCTGTGTGAACACCAAAAGCATTCATCCACAGTGGCAGTCTTGAAGAACATCCAATACCTGAAGTCATTGTGATGGCTGTAGGGTCTAACTTCTCTTCAGAGAACGCCTTTGTGAGGGCGGTAACAACACCAAAGTCCCCACAACCTGGACACCAGGTAGGTTCAATATCACTTCTGTATTCTTTAGGTGGTAATTTTTCCTGTAGTCTGATGTATTCCATAACAAATCCTCCTTTTCGTTTTACTTAATTCTTATAAAAAAAGGGCATAAAAGCCCTGATAAAAATCATCTATGCACTTACCTTCTCACCTAAAAGTTCAAGGATTTTTTCTTCTATCTCCTTAGGTATAAATGGCTCTCCTCTATAAATGTTAAACTGGACAATCTTTTCCTGAGGTATGTTTGTGAACATCTTTATAAATCTTGCAAAGTGTCCAAGGTATGAAGCTTCAGGAACGAGTATTTTATCTGCCATTGATGCAAGTTTCTCAAGGGCATTCTTAGGCACCGGATACAGAAGCTTAGGATAGAGGGCAGCTATTTTGTAGCCTTTTTCTCTCAATCTTTTTACTGCTTCCTGTGTTATTGAAGCGCTGAGACCCCACGATACCACTGCGATATCAGCCTTATCTCCTTCCTGAAGGTCACCTAAGTCCCACTCAACAAGGTGCGGATTTTCTTCTTCTATATTTGCAATTTTCTTAAATCTCTTGTTCATCATTTTTACCCTCTCGTCCGGTGTTGTTCTCGGACGGGAGTTTTCTGCGTGTTCAAGACCAGTAGCTGTATACGGCTTTGGAGATTCTCCTGGAACAAAAACAGGTGATATACCTGTTTCTGTCACTGCATATCTGAACAGGTTTTCTATTTCTTCAGGTTTTACTTCACCTTTCCTTATAACCGGTCTTTCTATCAGGTTTTCTTTTATCTTTTTGATATTAGGTGTTGGTATAGCTTCAGCTCTGAGAGAGAGTGAACCATCTGTCAGCATTATAACTGGAAGTTGATATTTCTCTGCAAGGTTAAACGCTTCTATAGTCAGATAGAAGTTTTCTTCAACATTCTTTGGTGCAATAACAACCCTCTGGTCATCACCGTGCCCACCAAGAGCAGCAGCAAAGAGGTCTGCCTGCTCGTGTTTTGTTGGCATACCTGTTGAAGGACCTGCCCTTTGAACGTCAACAATAACAGCAGGAAGCTCTGTCATAGATGCAAGACCAATAAGCTCCTGCATGAGAGAAATACCTGGCCCCGATGTTGCTGTCATTGCTTTTGCCCCTGCAAATGAAGCACCAATAACAACAGCCATTGATGATATCTCGTCTTCTGACTGATAAACAAAACCACCAGTTTTGAGTATTATAGGAGAGAGATAGTTTCCAACAGTAGTAGCTGGTGTTATTGGGTAAGCTGCAAATACCTTAACACCTGCGACTGCAGCTCCGAGAGCAATTGCTTCGTTCCCCTCAAGTATAATAACGTCTTTCTTTGGCAGTGGCCCTGGAACTTTGTATGGGTCTATCTTTTTTATATGTTCCTTTATGTAATTCTGTGCTACTTCAATAGCTTTAAAGTTCAGATTAACAACATCTTCACCTTTTTTAGAAAACTTTTTAACAATTTCCTGCTTCAGAACTTCCATTGGAAAACCAAACAGCTCAAACACAGATGCCATTGCAATAACGTTTTTTGTGATGTAAGCTCCAACTTCTTCTTTAGCCAGTTTTGACATGGGAACTGCATAAACAAAAACGCCCATTTTCTCAAGCTCTTCCAAATCTGGCTCAAAATCTCCACCTTCTGGACCATCCCAGATAAGAACCTTACCCTTTCCAAGAAGAGGCTTGTTTACCTCATATGCTTCACCGTTAAAGGCAACCAGTATGTCAAACCCATCACCCTGGGAAAGAATCTTTTCATCAGACATTCTAACCTGAGACAGCGCATATCCCCCCTTGATTTCAGCTGGAAAAGATTTGAACGTAACAACTTCATAACCTAAGTTTGAAGCTGCCCTCATTGTAAAATCACCGGCAGAGATAACACCTTCTCCACCTTCACCGGCATACTTAACAGTTAAATCAAATGCCATAGCTTATTCCTCCTTTATATTTTTAGGCTACAAAAACCAAAAGGTTTATAAAAATATAACACTGTTTGATTTTTTAAATCAAGTGTAAAATAAAAAACAAGAAAAGAGATGCTATCTGTGGAAAAATCTTTTATATTTAAAATTAAAACAAAGAAAAAGAGGAAAATAAGTTGAAAGAAAAAAGGAGAAAACCTGTTAGTCAAAGGAAAGAAGAAGTTTTTCTTATAATATCTCAGATAATAGCAGAAAAAGGTCTGTCCGAAGTATCAACAACGGAAGTTGCAAAAAGATTAGGTGTTTCTCAACCTGCAATATACAAATACTTCAAAAGTAAAGACGAGATGATTATTTACTTTTTAGAAAACTTAAAAGAACAGCTATCGGATATTATAAAGAAAGCAAAGAAAGAAAAAGATACAGAGAAAAGATTAAGAAGAATTTATACTGAACATTTTAAACTTCTTGAGAGAACAAAAATACTGCCGAGGGTTGTGTTCTCTGATGTTATACACATAGGAAAAAAGGAAAAAAAGGAAAAGCTTAAAGAAGTTGTAAATATGTATAGAGAAGGTATAAAGGAGATTTTACAGGAGGGTATAAAAAAAGGGGAAATAAAGTCAATTGACCCTGAAGTAGGAGCGAGATTTTTTATAGGGAGTATCCTATCAACAACACTCTTTTGGATGTTAAATAACATGGAGAAAAGTATAACTGATGAAACAGAGTCCCTAACGGAAAATTTAAAAAAGATGCTTTTTAAATAGCTCCCCGGAGGGAGCCATCTTCCGTTATTTTAAAACTTCTGCTACTGCATCTCCGATAAAGGATATGTTTTTGACTGTGATAGCACCTGCAGATTCAAGTGCTTTATATTTTTCTTCTGCTGTTCCCTTTCCACCTGCGATAATTGCCCCTGCATGTCCCATTCTTTTTCCAGGAGGTGCTGTAACACCTGCAATGTATGCAACAACAGGTTTTTTAACATACTCTTTGATAAACTCTGCTGCTTCCTCTTCTGCGGTTCCTCCAATCTCACCTATCATAACAATAGCCTCTGTTTCAGGGTCATCCTGAAACCATTTAAGAACATCTGAAAATACTGTTCCAGGAACAGGGTCTCCACCTATTCCGATAACTGTTGACTGTCCTATTCCTCTGTTTGAAAGCTGAAATGCTGCTTCATAGGTCAATGTCCCAGACCTTGAAACAATTCCGACTTTTCCTCTTTTGAATATATGACCAGGCATAATACCAATTTTTGCCTCATCTGGAGTTATTACTCCAGGACAGTTTGGCCCTATAAGAACAGTTTCAGGATAGTATGTTTTTATATAATTCTTTACAGGTATCATGTCATTAACAGGAATTCCTTCTGTTATACATATGACTGTTTTTATTCCCGCATCTACAGCCTCAAGAACAGCATCTGCAGCAAAAGGAGGAGGAACAAAAATGAGTGAGCAGTCGGCCCCTGTGTTTTCAACTGCCTCTTTTACAGAATCAAAAACAGGAATACCTTCCACATCCTGACCACCTTTTCCCGGTGTAACACCGCCAACAACCTGTGTTCCATATGCCTTACACTGGATAGCATGGAAAGAACCTTCTCTTCCTGTTATTCCCTGAACAATAACCTTTGTATCTTTATTTACTAAAACACTCATCTTCTTCCTCCTTCATTATCCTTTTTTAGCAAGTTCAACAGCTTTTTGTGCCCCTTCCCACATTGTATCTGCGGGAATAAGGTCTAAACCTGATTCTGCAAGCATTTTTTTACCAAGTTCAACGTTTGTTCCTTCCATTCTTACTACTATAGGAACATGAGGTTTTACTTCCTTTGAAGCCTGTATAATTCCTTCTGCCAATCTATCACATCTGAGTATTCCGCCAAAAATGTTAATGAATATCGCTTTAACATTAGGGTCTGACAGTATTATTTTGAAAGCATTTGCTATCTGCTCAGCATTGGCAGAACCTCCAACATCAAGGAAATTAGCCGGCTCTCCTCCGGCAAGTTTTATTGTGTCCATCGTTGCCATAGCAAGACCAGCTCCGTTAACCATACACGCAATATTTCCGTCAAGTTTTATGTAATTCAGGTTGTACTGTTTAGCCCTGACTTCTAATTCAGATTCCTGAGTAGGGTCTTCCATCTCCATAATGTCTGGATGTCTAAACAATGCATTATCATCAAAATCAACTTTTGCATCTAAAACAACAACATTTCCTTCTTTTGTTAAGACAAGAGGGTTTATTTCAACCATTGAGGCATCTTCTTTCATGTATACATCGTAGAGTTTCAGGAATACACCTGCAACTTTATTTATAAGATTTTTGGGAAATCCAAGCTTTAATGCTATTTCTCGTGCTTGAAAGGGTCTAAGACCTATAAATGGGTCTATCACTTCTGTAATGATAGCATCTGGATTTTTAGCTGCCACTTCTTCTATTTCCATACCACCTTCAGCAGATGCCATAATTATTAGCTTTGATTTGCTTCTGTCTAATGTTATTGCCACATAGAATTCTCTGTCTATGTTTGTTCCTTCTTCAATGTAAATTCTACTAACAGGTAGTCCCTCAGGACCTGTCTGGAATGTAACGAGAGTTTTTCCTAAAAGCTCTGCTGCATATTTTTGAACCTCATCTAAACTATTTGCCAGCTTAACACCTCCAGCTTTTCCTCTACCTCCTGCATGTATCTGAGCTTTTACAACAACTGGAAATTTCCCAAGCTGCTGGGCAGCTTCTACAGCTTCTTCTACAGTAAAAGCAGGATAACCTTTAGGAACAGGAAGTCCATATTTAGCAAATATTTCTTTTGCCTGATGTTCGTGTACCTTCATACCTTCCTCCTTACGGGTCTATTTCAATTTTTTTGTAGGCTTTTTGCCCCTGGGTAAAAACGTCACCACCGTAAATATCGTTAGCCACTATCACAGGAAAGTCTTCAAAATACAGTTTCCTTATAGCCTCTGGTCCTAAATCTTCATAAGCAATTATCTCTGATGATTTAATATGTTTTGACAAAAGAGCCGCCGTTCCTCCATAGGCGGCAAAGTAAACAGCTTTGTATTTTTTTAAAGCCTCCTTAACCTCTATCCCTCTCCATCCTTTCCCTATAGTGCCTTTTAATCCTAATTCAAGGAGTTTAGGAGTATATTTGTCCATTCTGTAGGCTGTTGTTGGTCCTGCAGAACCAATAACCTGCCCTGGTTTTGGTGGTGTTGGACCAACATAGTATATGACCTGTCCTTTTATGTCAAAAGGTAATTTTCCTGTTTTTTCATACTCTTCTAACATCCTTTTATGGGCAGCATCTCTTGCTGTGTAAATATAGCCACTTAATAGAACCCTATCTCCTGCTCTTAAATCCTGTATCACATCATCTGTAAGTGGTGTTGTTATCTTTTTTACCTGTGACATCTCCATCTCCCTGACTATATTTCTATTTCATTATGTCTGTTTGCATGACACTGAATGTTTACAGCTACCGGAAGTGACGCTATATGAACAGGAGCAACTTCTATTTTCACGTCAACAGCTGTAACTGTTCCTCCAAAACCAAGAGGTCCTACACCAAGCTGGTTTGCAAGGGAAAGTAACTCTTCTTCTAACATGGCAACTCGTGGGTCTGGATGCCTATCTCCAATAGGTCTAAACAACGCCTTTTTTGCTAAAACAGCTGAATAATCAAATGTTCCACCTATTCCTACACCAACAGTAAACGGTGGACATGCATTAGGACCTGCGTTCGCAATAGTTTTTAAAACAAATTTTTTAACACCTTCTAATCCATCAGCAGGTTTTAGCATTGTCTGTTTACTTTGGTTTTCTGAGCCACCGCCTTTTGCAGCAAACTTTATTTTTATTTTATCTCCAGGAACAACATCAAAATATATAAGAGCAGGCGTATTATCTCCTGTATTTTTCCTCTCAAAAACAGGGTCAAAAGCAAGGGATGCCCTCAGATAACCTTCCTTCGTTGCCTGTCTAACGCCTTCGTTTATTGCATCTTTTATACTTCCCCCTACAATATGAACCTCCTGTCCTATTTCAACAAAAAATACAGGATAACCGGTATCCTGACAGTATGCCACCTTTTCTACTGATGCCACTTGTGCATTTTGAAGTATAGTTTCAATAATTTCTTTCCCTATAGGAGATTCTTCAAAAGCCTTTGCTGTCTCTAATGATTTAACGAAATCTTCAGGAAGATTATACTCAGCATCCATAACCATATTTTTTACTTTCTCTACTATCTCATTGACGTGAATCTCTCTCATTTTATATCAGCCCCAGTTCTTTAATTCTTTCTATCCCAGATTTTACAGACTTTACAGAAGATTTCCACAACTCTTTTTCTTCTTCTGTAAAGTCCAGTTTAACAATTTCTTCAATTCCATGTGCACCAAGTTTAACAGGGACACCTATACATATATCTTCTGCCCCATAGTGTTCTGCATCTTCTCCTTCAAGATATGCAGAACAAGGGGCTATCTCTTTTTTATCGTTTAGCACCGCTTCTATCATCTCAACAACAGACGCCCCGGGAGCGTGATAAGCAGAAGTTCCCATAAGAGAAACTATCTCTCCTCCACCAAACTTTGTTCTCTCTACAATTTCTTTCAGTCTATCTTCTGGAATTAACTTGGTTAATGGTTCACCTCCTACATTAGATACAGAAAGGAGCGGAACCATATCATCTCCATGACTACCTAAAACATAGGCATTTATATTTTTTACAGACACCTTTAGCTCCATTGATAAAAATGCTTTAAACCGTGCCGTATCTAAAACACCTGCCATTCCCATCACTTTGCTTGTTGGAAATCCAGTTAACTTCAAGGCAGCATAAGTTAAAACATCTACAGGATTAGAGACAACTATAACAATTGATTCAGGTGCATATCTGGCTATTCTTTCTGAAATTGTTCTTATTATCCCAACATTTTTAGATAAAAGGTCATCTCTACTCATCCCTGGTCTTCTTGGAAATCCAGCTGTTACGACTACAATGTCCGAACCTTCTAACGGTTCATATCCTTCACCTTCAGCTGTTACAGTAAAACCTTCTACCTCAACATCACACCCAATGGCAGCAGCCATCTGTTTTATATCTAATGCTTTTCCTTTTACTATTTCATAAATCTTATCGCCATCTTTTCTGGCAAGGTCAAACATTCTTACATTTGCAAGTTCTTTTATTGCTACTAAGTTAGCAACATGCTCCCCAACATTTCCTGCTCCAACAACAGAAACAACAGGTCTTTTATATTCTCCCATGGCAGCCTCCGGTTGTTTATTGACTAAATTAGTCTATAATTTATGAAAAACTTTGTCAAACAGTGTTTGATTTTTTATGTTTATACTACTATGGATATTTTAGAAGCTTTTCTGAAAAAGATTAAAAACGAGATAAGCAAAGAAAAACAAAAACTAAAAAAAGTTGAGGACGAAATTTTTTCCCTTGCGCAGGAGAAAAATAAGTTAGAAAAAGAATATTCCTTTTTAGAAAATGCTATCTTTTCAGACCCCCTTTCTCTACAGATGAAAACAGGCCGTATGCTGTCTATAATTCAGTCTATAAAATCTATTGAAAAAGATATAAGATTAAAAGAAGAAGAAGCAGAAAAATTAAGGATAAAAATAAAAGAAAAAAATGCCGAAAAAAAGGCAATAGAGAAATACAAGGAGACGCTGAAAAAAGAAAAAAATGTGGAAGAGATTAAAAGGGAAACACAGCTTATTGATGAAATTTTTAATCGTAACAATCATTAATGTTTCTTATGGACAAACCCCATCTCCTACAACAGACGAAATAAAAAAAGAGATAAAAAGGTTAGAACAGCTCAGACAGGAGCTAAAAAAGACGATTGCTGAAAATAAAAAAATATTAGAGAAAATAAAAGAAGAAAGAAAAAAATTAGAGAAGGAAAAGAAAGAATTAGAAGAGATTGAAAAGAAAATAACAGAAAAACGATACAAAAAATTGGCAAAAGTGTTTGAAAAAGCTGTTGACGAAGACCCAGAGCTTGCAGCAGAAAGGATATCCAAAATGAAAGACCCAGTAAAGGCAGCTTACATTATATACAATATGAAAGAGTCTAAAGCAGGAGTTTTGATGGATTACATAGACCCAAAAATGGCAGACAGGATAGTGAGAATTTTGGCTCAGATTAGAAAACAAAAAGGAAACAAATAATCTTCTGCTATAATTAATAACAATTAATAAAAATCAGGAGGAAAATAATGGCTTATATTAAACTTCCTGAACTTGAAGATATGGACCCAGAAATTCAAAAGCTGGCAAGAGAGATATTAGAGAAAACAGGGAAATTAGGAGAGATTTTTAAACTCTTGGCTATCAGGAAAGATATATACTTTATGACAGACAATTGTGTAAAAACTCTTCTCCTCAAAGAAACAGAGCTTCCCTACTCAACAAAAGAAAGAATAGCCCTTTTGATATCAAAAGAAAATAACTGTCCTATGTGTGTTGACGTTCACAAAAATATAGCAAAAATGTTAGGTATGTCAGAGGAACAGATAGAAGAAACATTAAAAGGGGTAGACTACATAAATGCATCAGAAGAAGAAAAAGAACTTCTTAAATTTTGTATCAGAGCATCAAGAAAAGATAACTACAAAATAACAAAAGAGGATATAGACAGGATATTAGGACTGAGATACACAGTAAGCCAGCTTTTTGAAGCTATAACCATAACTGCGTATTTTAACTACATAAACACTCTTTCAAATGTTTTTGGATTAGGAAAGTAATCTTTTTTCTCTATAAATACGGGCTAATATTTTTGCTATTGCTACATAGAACTTTTCTGGGATTATACTTCCCACTTCCACGCTGGAGTATAAGGCTCTTGCGAGAGGAGGGTCTTCTACTATAGGAACGTCGTGTTTTCTTGCAATATCTTTTATCTTTTGAGCTATAAAGTCTTTTCCTTTGGCTACAACTCTTGGAGCATTATCTTTTCCCCTTTCATACTTAAGGGCGACAGCAAAGTGCTCTGGGTTTGTTATAACAACATCAGCCTTAGGAACTTCTGCCATCATTCTCATCATTGCCATCTCTCTTTGTTTTTTCCTGATGGCAGCCTTGACCTGAGGATTTCCTTCATACATTTTTCTCTCTTCTTTGACTTCGTGTTTTGACATCTTTAGGTTCTCTTCATATTCCCACTTCCTGTAAACAAAATCAATAATTGCCACTGGAATTGATATAAGAGCAAATGCTAAAATAAGCATAACTGTATATTTAATCAAGAAGTATATCTCGTGATTTATAGGAATAAACGACATATTTAATGCTTCATTTATTATTTTCATTACAAGAAAATAGGCAACAACAGATGCAAAAATTAACTTGAGTAAATTCCTTACAAGCTCAAATGCTGTTTTTAAAGAAAATAATCTTCCTAATCCTTTTACAGGATTTACTCTCTCTAATTTAGGAGTTATGGCCTTAGTAGAAAGCAAAAATCCAAACTGGGCTACATTTGAAACAATTCCTGTTATCAAAAGAGCAAGGAAAAAAGGGGCTACCAACAAGGATATTATTTTAATTGTATAAGTTACAAAACTTCCATTTGTATCAGGAATTAAATATAAAGGGTCAGAAAATGTATAGCTAAAGTATTCAGATAAAATGTTATAAGAATAAGGTATATATCCAATTAACACTACAAAGGTTATCAAAAGAGTTGCAGCTATCGGTATGTCTTGACTTCGTGCAACCTGACCTTCTTCTCTCGCCTTCTGACGCCGCCGGGGGGTGGCTTTTTCTGTTTTACTTGGGTCTTTCGCCATTTATCTACCTATTGTTCCTATGCCTTTTATAAAACTTTCGGCAAAGCTGTTAATTACTGAAATGGAAAAATAAACAATGAGGGAAGCACCAACAGCAAGAGATGCAAGTCCTACAAAAATTTGGAGAGGGAGACCAACAATAAACACATTTATCTGGGGAATAAGTCTGTTTATCAGTGCAAGGGTAACATTTATGATAAACAGTATTAAAACAAATGGAAAAGCTATTTTAAAAGCCATATAGAATATGTAAGGGGATTTGTAAAAGATGTATCTAAATATATCAGGATTAAAATAAATCTGCCCCACAGGAAAGATTTTAAAGCTCATAACAAGACCGCCTATCACCATCTGATAAGCACCTGTAACAAAAAAGAGAAGATAAAACATCAGAATAAAAAATCTGTCAAGAACAGATATCTGACCAAATGTGGGGTCAAACACATTCACTATGGTAAACCCCATAAAATAACTTATAAGCTCTGCTGCATACGAAAAAGCTGCTATAAATATGTTTGCGATAAGTCCAAGAAAGAAACCTATAAGTAGCTCTCTTAAAATAAGCAGTAGATAGGCTATTAAAGAAAAATTATCCACAGATATTCTTATATCAAAGATAGACATAAAGAAAAATGAAAAAGCAACAACAAGCATAACTCTTATGTTTAGGGGGATTAAGGCAGTATTAATAAGGGGAAACCCTAAAAAAACCCCTATAACTCTTGATAAAACAAGACCAAAAGCAACTGCCACATCAGGTGTTATTAACGGATTCATCAGGATATGTATACCACTAAGTTTTTAAGTAATATCTGGGTAAAATCTATAAGCTTTCTAAAAATCCACGAACCAAATATAATCAGAGCAACTATTGTTGCAAAAATCTTGGGGATAAAAGTAAGGGTCATTTCATGAATTTGAGTTGCAGCCTGAAATATACTGATAAGAAGTCCTACAATAAATGCTATAAGAATAACGGGAGCTCCAACAAGTAAAGCGGTATATAACATATCCTGAATAAGAGAAATTGCCTGGTCTACACCCATTTTACCACCTGTATCCTTGAACAAGTGCTTTTGTTAAAAGTTCAAAACCATCAGCAAGAACGAAAAGTATTAGCTTAAATGGAAGTGATATAAGCATAGGGGGTATCATCATCATTCCCATAGACATGAGTATACTTGCCACCAAAAGGTCTATAATAAGAAAAGGTAAAAAAATAACAAAAACAATCTCAAAGGCAGTTTTTATCTCGCTAATCATAAATGCTGGGATGAGAGTTATCATGTTCACGTCTTCTGGATTTTTTGGCTTTTCCTTTGCTATGTCAAGAAACAATTTTAAGTCCTCTTTTCTTGTATTGTTTATCATAAAAGTTTTTACAGGATTTTTTGCTCTCTCTATTGCTTCCATATCTCCAATTTCCTTTTTTAGATAGGGCTGGATGGCATTTTTATTTATTTCTTCAAATACAGGTTTCATTATAAAAAAGGTTAAAAACAGAGAAAGAGCTATAATAACCTGATTTGGTGGAGATTGGGGTATACCCAATGCATGTCTAAGTAAGGAAAGAACTATTACTATTCTGACGAAAGAGGTTAAAGCTATAAGTATTGATGGTGCGAGACTTAATATGGTTATTAAGAAAAGTATTTTTAAAGTGATGTCAAGATTGTTTAACTGAGCTAAGGTATCAGAAACTGCATCTGCATAAGAAACATTTACAGCAGTAAGCAGACTAATCAGTAACAGGACTTTTTTCATTACTTTCTACTTTTTCTCCTTTTTCAAGACTGTCCCATTTTTCTATTATACTCACTTTATGCTCATCAAAAGATAAAAGATAAAACTTTTTATTGGCTTCTATTATGGCAACACCTCTGTTCTTACCAAAATACTTAATATCTAAAATCTTAATCAATCCTCTCTGTCCAGGAATAAATCCCCTTCCATATCTGATAACAACATAATAGATAGAGTAAATGATTACAATTACAATGACTAATGATGCAAAAAGTCTGACTATGTCTGAATATTCAAGCAAGGTCAACTATCCTTACAGCATATTTTTCGTTTACAACAACAAGCTCACCAATGGCAAAAATCTGTCCCCTCAGATATATTTCCACATAATCCTCTACGTGTTTATCTAATTTTATTATGTCTCCTTCTTTTAGTCTTAAAATGTCTATAAAATTCTTTTGCGTTCTCCCTACTTCTCCAGTTATTTTTAAGGTTATATCGTGCAAAAAAGAGATATCAAGCCCATCTTCTTCCACTACTGTAAGCTGTTGTTCTTTTTTTTCTTCCATTTTTACGCCGTCTGGATAACAAAATCTGTAAAGTAAACGTTTTTTACACCTCCTAATGGGAGGATTGCATTAACTCTTCTGAGAATTTCTTCTTTTAGCTTTTCCACTCCTTCAGCTGTTTTCAATTCCCGGGATGTTTTTGTGAACAACAAAGTGGTAATGCTGTCTTTTATCTGGGGCAGTCTTTTCTCAACTTCTTGCTTCACCTGTTCATTTTCTATTTCTAATATTATGGTTACTTTTAAATATCTGTCAGCATCTTTATCTGCTAAATTAACAACAAATGTTCCTACTTCAAACATTATTCCAAGGTCTTCAACATTTCTAATCTCTTCCTGAATTTTTTCAGCTTTATTCTCTTTTTGCTCTTCTTTTTGTTTATCTAAGACCAAAAATTTATAAGCTGCACCACCTCCACCACCAAGAAGAAGTAAAAGAGCAACAAGGAGGATTATAAGTTTTTTCTTTCCTCCTTTTTGCTCCTGTTGTTCCTGTTCTTTATTCTCTTCTGCCACTATTTCTCTCCAGATTTATTGTTATCTCTTAATGTTCATTGTTTCTTGCAGAACCTGGTCTGAGGTTGTTATTGTCCTTGCATTTGCTTGATATGCTCTCTGAGCGGTAATTAGATTAATAAACTCTCTTGATATATCTACATTTGAAAGCTCTAAAAAACCACTCCTTATTTTTGATATAACTCCACCAGGAACAATAATCGGTGTATAAGTCTGGCTATTTGGCAGGTAAAGGTTATTTCCTTTTCTTACTAAAATCTCTTTGTCCTTAAAGGTAGCTATAGCTATTCTTGCAAGGTCTCTTACCTGTCCATTAGAGTAAACACCTTTTACCACTCCATCTTCACTAACGGCAACAGAAAGGAGGTCTCCTTTTGCATATCCGTCTTGCTGGGCATAGAATATAAAGTCAGAAGCTACCTGTTTAATTTCTTTGAAGTTTTCTGTAGTCTGGAGGGGAACATCTGCTCCATTATTAGGGTCATAACCTGAGAATGTTACCTGTGTAGGGTCAACATTAACAGGAGTTACAGCTGTTTCAGAATGCAAGTAATCTACAGTTATCTGGTCTGTTGTTGAACCATTTTCTAACAGGTATATTCTTATAGTTCCTGTTCCATAATCTATTGTTCCTATAGAATTTCCATTCTCGTCAACAATGTTTCCTGCTCCATCATCGTGCCAGTTAACGACGTAAGGTGTTCCTCCTGTTGTGTAGGATTTGATGTGAACACTTCCTCTGATAGGTAAGTTTGCAAGGGTAAAATGACCGTCAGTGGTAGAATCAGTCTGGGTTTCGTTAGAAGCTGCAGTTACTTGTGTGTCTACGTATACATTGTTTACATTAAGTGTGCCATCTGGATTAAATGTTAGCTTAACAGATTTGTAAAGTGTTCCTCCAACATCTACAGGTGATATGGTTCCATCAATCAGTTTATAAACTGCCCATGTGTTAGTTCCTACTCTCTGAAAGTAATAAGAAGTGATGTGCGGATTTCCCAGCGAATCGTAGGTTGTGAATGAGTTCACATAATTGAATGTTGTTGAATCCCCTGGATTAAATCCTGCAGATATAACATTAACCCTTGAATCAAGGTTCGTAGGCTCTTTAAAGGATATTTTGGTTGTCTGAGAAGGAGCCATAGAGTTCGGGATATTTATCTCTTTTATAGAACCTGATATGTTTCCATTTCTGTCAAGTGCCCAACCTAAAAGTCTTTGACCGTTAAGATTTACAAGGTCTCCATTTGCATTTGTTCTAAACTGTCCAGCCCGCGTGTAATAAACAAGCCCCTGGTTATCCTGAACCATAAAAAATCCTTCTCCGTCAAGGGCAAGGTCTGTTGGTGTGTTTGTGTTCATCAGAGAACCCTGAGAAAAGTCTTTAGTTGTTGAACCTACGTAACTTCCTCCACCAATTTCGTAATTTTTAGGTGAACCGTTGGCATAGGTGGTAATGCTTTTTGATATCAGGTCTTCAAAATTTGCCCTTTCTGCCTTAAAGCCAATGGTGTTTACATTAGCAATATTGTCTGATATAACAGAGAGCCATTCTCTATTTGCACTAAGTCCCGCATTCCCTGTGTAAAATGATTGTATCATGACTTTAACCTCCTATCTGAACAATTGAATTTATGTCTACCTCACTATCATTAACAACTGCTTTAATGCTGTCAGAAGATTTTATAACAGAGCTAACGATACCTTCGCTTATTACTGTAGCTTTTACTGTTTTGTCTCCTTTGGTAGCTTCTATGTATACAGTGTAATAACCATCTTGAAGGTCAGAATTACTAATCTCAAAAGGATATTCCTTATTCCCCTCTAAGTTTGTAAAACTTTTCTGTTCCACAACAGTTCCATCTGAAGCCATAATTGTTACTTTTACAAAGTCTGCGTTATCTTCTAATTTAAACTTAACTGTGGATTTGCCTTTTTCAACATATGTGTGGTTTCCTTCGTAAAATATTTTTTTCCCTATCAGATTTGATGCATATAAAAGAGAGTTTGCTTGATTTGCCTTTTTCAGTAACTCTACAGTTTCTTGAAAGTTGTTCAAAACTTCCATCTGTCTAAGCTTTACTGTGTTGTTGATAAATTCAGATATATCTTTCGCATTTAAGGGGTCTTGCCACTGAAGGTCTGCAAGGAGAACTTTGAGAAAATCTTTATTTTCCATCTTTGCATTATCGTAATTTGCATCCACTATCTTAGGTTTTTTTAGTAGTCCATCAATCCCATTTAATTCCATAGCTTAACCCCTTGTTTCTTATTTTTTCATAGATGTCAGAAAGCTGCTTTATACTCTCCTGAAAATCAACTTTTATATTCATATCCTGTTTTATAAATTTCTCCATATCTTTGTGCATGTCAATTGCAAGGTCTACCTTTGGTGTTGTTCCTTTCTTATAAAGCCCTAAGTTAATCATATCTTCAGCCTCTCGGTAGGTAGCTTCTAAATCCATAAAAACTCCCTGTTTTTTTAATATATCGTCATCAACTAACTGTGGCATTAATCTGCTTACACTTTTAAGAACATCTATTGCAGGAAAAATTCTTTTGTTTGCAAGTTCCCTTGAAAGAACAATATGTCCGTCTAAAAATCCCATTGCAGCATCAGCAACCGGGTCCATTCTTATGTCATCTCCCTCAACAAGAACTGTGTATACTCCTGTTATGCTACCTCTATCTACAAAATTTCCTGCCTGCTCTATAAATTTTGGGAGAAGAGCAAAAACAGAAGGGGTATAACCTTTTGTTGTGGGAGGTTCTCCTACGGCTAAACCTATTTCCCGCTGTGCCATCGCAAGCCTTGTAAGAGAATCAAGTAAAAAGAGAACATCTTTGCCTGTGTTAGAAAAATAGTTTGCTATTGCGATTGCTGTGTAAACTGCTCTGATTTTTGCAAGGGGAGGTTGGTCAGATGTGGCAACTACCACAACAGATTTTCTCAACCCTTCTTCTCCTAAATTGTCTTCAATAAACTCTCTAACTTCTCTTCCCCTTTCTCCAACCAGGGTTATGACGTTAACATCAGCCTCTGTAAAGCGAGAAATCATTCCCAGTAGCGTGCTTTTACCTACTCCGGCTCCTGCAAAGATGCCTATTCTCTGTCCCTTTCCGATAGTGAGAAGTGCATTTATAGCTCTTATTCCCACATCAAGGGGTTCTGTTATTCTTCCCCTTTTTAATGGGTTTACGATTTCATTTTTTATGTAATACTGATGAGAAGGATTTATCTTTTCCTTATTTAAAGGTTTTCCAAAAGGGTCTACAACGCAACCAAGCAGGTCTTCCCCAACGCCTACACTGATAGGTTCCTGCCTTGCTTCTACCCAACCACCAACAGAGATTCCTTTTGTGTCATCATATGCCATAAGCAGTGTTTTACCGTCTTTGAAACCTACAATTTCACCTTCTATAGTCCCTTCTATTATGCAGGAATCCCCAATAGACACTCGAGGCAGATAAGCTTCTATAATAGGTCCTGTTACCCCTGTGATTCTTCCTTTTATCTTATAACGGGGAATTCTTTTTAATCTCTCTTTTAATTTCATCTTTCAAAATTTTCATTTTTTCTTTAAATCTATTTTCAAATTGAATATTTTCAATTTTTATTGTAAAATCTCCACCTTCAAGCTGTTCATTTTCAATGAGTTTAATATTTATTCCAGTTCCTTCTAAGTAACCTTTTAGCTGTGGGGATACTTCTATGACTATTTCTGGAGCATTTTTTATATCTTCAATTATTCCTTTTATTTCTTTTGCTACATATTCTGCATTTTCAGGGCTTACATATAAATATTCCATCACTTCTTCTATTACAGATAAAATTAATTCATCTGTAAACTGAACATGTTGAGCGTATTTTTCCTTTAGGTTATCTATCAGGGAAAATATGCTTTTTAGTTTTTTCTCAAATTCCTGCGTTATTTTTTCTTCCTGTTTTTTTAGACTTTCAGAGAGTTCTTTTTGAAACTGGTCTTTCAGGAGTTTTTCTGTTTCTTCTTTTCCCTTCTGAAACCCTTCCTCCAATCCTTTTTCGTATGCTTCTTTTATCTTCTTTTGTAACTCATCTTTTATTTTCTTTATATGATTTTGGTAAAATTTCTCTATTTCTTCTTTTGATACAGTCTGGGTGTCTATCTTTTCTTGACTTTCACCAAAATCTTCAAGGTTTAAGGAGGGCATATTACTTACCTTCTTCTCTCAACCACTTACTTACAAGGTCAGCAATTAACTCAGGAGATTCTTCGGCAATCTCTAAGAGCTTTTGAAATGCTGGTTCCTTTTCTAACCTGAATTCTTCCATCTCTTTTTCATGCATTGCATAAACACCTGCTGCCATCTCTGGTGTCACGCCTGGAGGAAGTGTAATTTCTTCCTTTTTCTTTTTCTTAAGAACTTTGAGAGCCATAAATCCTGCTATAGCAATAATTATTAAAACAAGAATACTAATCCCTGCGATAAGTATCCAGTTATGAAGACCAACTTTTTCCTTTTCTCCTTTTGCTAAACCTTTTGTTTCAAAAGGAACACTTACAACAGTTATCTGGTCTCCCCTTTCAGGATTAAAACCTACTGCACTTTTAATAAGGGCTTCGTAAGTTTTAATCTCTTCAGGAGACCTTGGCACAAACTTTACTGTTTCGTTGCCCTGTTTGTCTTTTATTTTCTCGTATTTTCCGTCTATTAAAACCCCAATACTAAGTCTTTTTATTTTGAATACATTTTTGTCTGTGCTGATATAGGTTTTTGAAACTTCATAGTTTTTAGTCTGGTCTTTGGAAGTTTTGTCTCTTGTTACAACAGTCTGTGTTCCTTGCATTACTGGGGGAACGTTAGTTGCCGTTCCTGGAGGCGTAATGGCTGGTGTTTCTCTTTCCTGTAATTTTTCCTGTATTTTTCTTTCACTTACAACTGCTACTTTATCAGGGTCAACTATCTCATCCTTTTGTTTTACTTTTGCAAGTTCAAGCTCTACTGAAGCTCTAACCACAACCCTGTCAGAGCCTAACGCTTTAGCAAGCATAGACTGGACATTCCTTTCTATCTGTCTTTCTAATTTCTTTTTTAACTGAACAGTTTTATCTGTTGCTGCTTCTGGTGAGTCTTCGTCAAGAAGGTCTGACAGAACTCTCCCTCTGTTGTCAACAACTGTTACATTTTCTTTCTTTAATCTTGGGACAGCATGTGATACCAAAAACACTATAGCCTTTACCTGCTCTTTTGTCAGGTCTTTTCCAGGCCACAGCTTTATAATAACAGATGCTTTTGGTTCCTCTTCTTCTCTGACAAATATACTTTCTTTAGGTAACGCGATGTTTACTCTCACGTCTTGAACTGCATCAATCTGCCTTATGGTTCTTGCCAATTCTCCTTCTAATGCTCTTAAATAGTTAACGTTCTCCTGGAACTGGGTAATTCCCATTTTTGGTTCTTCAAAAATCTCAAATCCTACTGTCTGGCTGGATGGAAGTCCTTTTGAGGCAAGTTTCAGCCTTATCTCGTGTATCTTGTCCTTTGGAACCATAATAATACTGCCGTTACCTTCTACTTTGTAAGGAATTTTTTCTTCTTGAAGAACGGTAAGTATCTTCCCTGCATCGTCTGGGCTTAGATTTGTGTATAGAACTCCATAATTAACCGTTGTTAATGTCCTTACAGCAATAAAACCTAAAAAGGATACAAGTATAATACCAGCAGTAAGTAATGCAATATTTCGTGGGGTTGCAAACTTTTTCCCTATGTTTAAGGCTTTTTCTTTTAACTTCTCTAAATCCATTTATACCTGCATTCTCATTATTTCTTGATAACTTTCTAATGCTTTATTTCTTATTTCGGTTATTAATCTCAAAGATATGTCAGATTTTGCTATCTGGTACATCAGGTTTTCAAGGTTATCTACTTTTCCCTCTGCTATCAGTTTTTCTGCTTCTTTTGCTTTTTTAAGGTCTGAATTTACATCTGCTACAAATTCCTGAAGAACCTCACCAAAAGATTTTTCACTCTTTTTCTCAATTTTTTGGGTTAACTGTCCAAAATCTTGTAATCCTTCAATCCTCATTTTATCACCACCTTAAACTTTTATTAACTCAAGACTTTTAAGTAGCATGTCTTTGTGGGTATTAAATGCTGTTAAGTTTGCTTCGTATGTTCTGATTGCTGACATCATGTCAACCATTTCTCTAAGAGGGTCAACATTAGGCAGTCTCACGTATCCGTCAGGTCCTGCATCTGGGTGTTTAGGGTCATATTTCATTTTGAAAGGGGAAGGGTCTGTATCTATCTTTGATACTCTTACCTGATAGACAGGAACTCCTGCTTCTTTGTCTAATATTGCTTGAAAAACAGGGACTTTTCTTCTATAAGGCTGACCATTTTCTGCTCTTGTTGAGTTAACGTTTGCGAGGTTGGAAGATGCAACATCTATTCTTATTCTCTGGGCTGCCATTCCTGTAACTGAGACTTCTAAACCTTTGAAAATCATACCGTTTCTCCTTATCTACCTGTTATTGCATATTTCAGTTTTGCCATTTCTTTTTTCATAGATTCAAGTAAGGTTTTATACATTATGGAACTTTCTGCAAGTTTTGCTAATTCTTCTTCTACATTAACCCTGTTTTGGTCATATCCTGTAAAGTTTTTTAGTTTTATCTGTTTAATACTTACTTTTGTTTCAGGAAATGGGTCCATATGCTTTGGATTTGTTATTTTTAACTTTACCTGTTGCCTCACTAATTTCTCAAATTTAAGGTCAACAGGTTGATAAAATGGTGTATCAGCATTTGCAATGTTTCCCTGTATTACTTTAACACGCTGAAGAAAAAATGAAGCTTTTTCTTCAAGGTTATCAATATGAGAAAAAAGCTCACTCATTTTTTCATACCTCTAATCAACTTAAAATCTTCATACACGTTTTTTGCAACGATGCTCCACTGTGTCTGACACATTGCTATTCTGTCCTTTATTTCTTCTACCCTGTCCACTTTTCCTGTTCTAATCATTGCAATCAAATACCAGCTGTTCAGGTCACAATCTCTGGTAAGTTTTTCGGAAATTGTCTGGATTATCTTTAGGGCTTCTTTGTATCTGTTATTCTTAAAAAGGGTGTAAATAAGTTTTCTTAAGAACATTTTACCTATTATGTCCTGTCTGTAGTATTTGTAGAACTGTTTACCTGTTTTGCTAAATAGTTTAAGTGATTTATCTAACCTGCCATTCTCTAATAGTATGTAGGAAGCTATAACATATTTTTCTACTTTATCTGCTTTACAGTTTGAGATTACTTTTCTTGCTAAATCTAAACTGCTCTTTTTCAAAAATATATAGTTTTTACCCAGTATTATGTAATACTCACAGCTTTTATTTTTTATTTTTTTCAAAGTTCCCAATGATTTTTGATATTTTCCAACTGAAAAATAGGCATCTGCTAAAATGAGTAGGGATTTATCATCTTTCCATTTCTGATACATTTTTTTTGCGAGATAAACAGCCAATTCATATTTGCCACATTTCTTCAGGTCGTTGTAAACATACAATAAATTTTTCCTGTTGAAAACTGTGTAAAAAAATTTTTTGTTTGCATTAAATAACTGACATACTCTCATGTAATTGGCTTTTTTTAGCTCCTTGCCCCATAAGTTGTTAATATATTCCCTGTGTTCAAATCTCATCCTGCTCACGTCAACAAGTGAAAGTTCCCATACTAATTTTTTAAACAGTTCTTCCGAGTTAGAGTTTATGGCAATACTTCCCAAGTTTCCCAGGGCAAAAAAACCAACATAGTTATTTCTGTTTAAAACAAGGGTTTTAATAATAAAGGATAGAGGGTTTTTAAAATCTTTATCTTCTGAACGAAGAAGTTTTTTCTTTATCTCTTCGTAATGGGAGAGGGCTATTAATTTAAGTTTTGCTACTTTTGCTTCTGTTGTGTCAGGATATTTTGTCAATACACGATAGTAATAGTTAAAGGCAAGAATTCTATCCCCATTTTTCAGGGCTATGTCTCCTAATCTCAGCATTGCTTTTCTTATAACTGATTCGTCTTTCACTATACTGATAATTCTTCTAAAAATCTGTTTGGCAAACTTGTAATCTCCCAAGCGGTATGCATTTTCTCCTAAGATAAGATAGTATTCTGGATTTTCTATCAGATACTGTTCATAGCTTTTGTATACAGGCATAAGATACTTTATTGCTTCTCTGTAATTTCCTTTCTGGAATTCTGCTAATCCTTTTACAAATTCAAATTCTTTCTTTTCTTCTTCTGAGAGCTCTTCCAGATTAACAAGTATCAGATATCTTGTGAATATGTCTAATCTTTTGAGCCATGCAGCTGTTCTTAATATTCCTATTACTGTTTTAAATTGCTCTTTTTTGTTTTTAGCCTGTCCAAAGGCCATTTTATATGCAGCCAATGCCCTTTCATACATAAACAAGTTTTCGTATATTTTTCCTTTTATGTAGTAAAATTCCCAGTTAAACGGATTTTCTACAGAGTATGAGTATGTATTGAGATAGTATAAAGCTTTCTGGAGAAATTCTTTTATTCCTGTTTTTATTCCAAGGTGTAAATATATCTTTGCAGATAGTAAAAGGGCATCAGGATAGTAGGGATTTTTTCTGTCCTGGATTAATTTGGAAAGTAAGTTTAAAGCAGTGTAATAAGAACCTCTTTTATACATTAGGTAGGCTAACTTATATTTTTCTTCAAACTCCTGTTTCTGTTTTTGAGAGTAACTTTTTTTGGGAAGAGCAGTATCTCCTTTGTTATTTTCAGGATGAGTAAAAGCAAAAGATAAAAGCACTGCCAAAAGAACTACTTTATACTTTGACATCAATTTCTCTTAAATTACTGTTTTTGTGGCTTGAAAAATAAGATGTATTTGAAGATATTTTATAGCTTTTGTTCTTGCTTTTCACTCTTAGTATGTAACTTTGTATTCCACTTTCTTCAATAATATGGGGTATGTCTGTTTTTAATACCTTGATTATTTCTGATGAATAACTGTTTGCCATTATCATCATATCTAATCGATAGCCATTGTATCTTGCCTTTAGACCAATGTCCCCTATTTTCATAGAAAAGGTTAAATTCCTGCTGTTAGGTTCTTGTGATTTTTCTTCTCCAGTATAGTCAGTCTTATGTTGCTCAAACCCTCCATCTGAGTCATCTTTTGTTTGATAGAAGGTGTCTTTTTCACTGACTGATATTTCTGTAGATACGCGACTTTCTGATGCTATTTTCTTGTTCTCACCATCGTTATATTCTACTTTTTCTTTCTTACCTTCTGTGAAGACAATGTGCTGTGAGTTTTCATTTATTTTTTCATCTATTTTGATGTCTGTGCTGTCTACTACATCTTCTTTTTTACCAGCTTTTTCTTCCTTTATGCTTTTGTGAAAATCTTTTTTTGTCTTATGCTCTACAATTTTTATTTTTTCAGAAACTTTTTTTCTAAAAAACATCTCTACTTTCTCATCTGTTCTTTTAGTATCTGCTTTTTCTGAGTTTAAAATCTCACCTTTGTTATCAAGATGCTGTGAGAACACTTTGTGGTCATTAGATACTTTTCTGTTGGTCTTGTGTATGCTATCAGCTATGAATTTGGTTACAGTGCTTCCTGTTGAATGCTCTTTAGGCTGAATATCAACTGCTGACTTGTCTATAATAAATCTATCTTTTTCTTCTGCAAAGGCATTTTTTTCTTTATGGAGTTTCTGTCCTTTTCCATAGGTAAATTCCTGAGTTAGCAACTTTTTGTCAGGTTTTAAATAGGTCTTTACACTTTTTAATTTTGAATAATAGGCGTTTCCAACTAAAAAATTATCTCCTGAATAGGAAAGCTTACCATTAATAGAATGACTTACATCTTTTGATAAAACACGGGATTTTTTCTCTAAAGCTTCAGAGGTAAAACCTGTTTCACCTTTGGGAAGAAAATCTGTTTCTGAAACTTTAGAGGTTAACAGGGTTGGAGGTTTTCCCTGTATGGAAGTTATATTGGTATACTTTTGTGCAGAAAGGATTTTTGTCTTTTTTTCTGATTTTTTTTCATCTTTTATTTCTTGTGTTATTACTCCCTGGCTTTCCGTAATTTTCTGAGAAGTCTGTTTTAAAGTATATCTTGATTCCTCTGGAGAGAGAATGCGAGAGGACTTTTTTAGAGGAGTATGGAGCAGACTTTTAGAGTTATGTTTTAGACTGGATTTTACTGGTAGTTTTTCTTTATCAGTATGAGTTTCTATAAAATAGGTTTTGTTTCTTGACTGAAGGTGAGAAACTGTTTTATGTGAAAAAGAAAAAACAGGTTGTTGGCTTACCAGAACAGATAATTTAGGTTTTATAAGCTCTTCTCTATGCTGGACACTATCTTGATAAGAATATAGATAAGACTTGACCTTCCCAGTTTTTTTTGTTCTTATCTCTTTTTTGAACTCTTTCTCATTTTTATAAAAACTGTCAAATAGATGTTTATCTGCTGATTTATCTTTTGAAGGGGTTTTTTTCTCTTCTGATAGGGATACTACAGACATTAATAACTTGTCAAAATCTGCTTTTTTGTTAATTTTCTTCCCGCTACTACCCTTAACATTAAGCTGTATCTGAAATAAAATCTTTGCTAAATTCATAATACACCTTAAATTTAAATTATGTTTCGACATATTGCAAAATTTTATTAAAAAAATTAAGATTTATAACTAAGGTGAGCAAGATAGGATTTTTTATTATCTTTCTTATAATTGTTTTGAGTACTGGTGGTTTAGGTTATCTGCTGTATGACAGGATTTCAAAAAATCAGTATAGGTATTACAAAGGAGAGATAAGAAAAGTCCCTAAATATTACAAGGCAAATCCTGCTAATGCACCTAACTACTATAAAGGTTCTATACAGAAAGTTCCCAACTACTATAAAAAAGACATAAAAGACTTGCCTAATTATTACAAACCTAAATCTTCTTCTACACCTTCTGATAGGGCTTCTAAACTGAGAAGTTTAAAAGAAAATTGGTAGATTTTTTAACTTTTTTATAGCTTCATGTTTTATCTGGGAAACCCTTGAAACAGAGATGTCTAACTCCTGAGCAACTGTTTTCAAGTCTTTTTCTTCAAAGTAAAGCATTTGGAGAACTTTTTTTTCTTTTTCATTTAAAAGCTCTATAGCTTCTAAAAGTTTTTCTTTCTGGTCTTCTTTTATTACTTCTTCTTCAGGGGTATTTTTGTCTGATACAAGTGTATCAACAATTTTTAGACTTTCATCAGATGAAAGAGCTTTTTCAATACTTACCATCACTGCAGTGTTAGAAAGGGGAACAGGTTTACCCTCTTCTATAGGAGGTTCTTTTTTTATTTTGTCTCTTATTGTTCTTGGAACAATGTCTAAACTCCTCAGGTAGTCTAAAATTTCTCCTCTAATTTTTATGTATGCGTAAGTGGAAAATTTTGCCTTGTCCTTGTCATATCTTTCTATAGCTTTAATAAGACCTATAACTCCCACATTAACAAGGTCGTCAAACTCTATGTCCCCTTTTGGCAACCTGTAGTAAATTTTACTTGCTACTTTTTTAACAAGGGGAAGATTTTCAAGGATTAAACGGTCTCTTTCTTTCATCTTTAATCTTTTCTCAAAAAGTTTATAACCCTTTCCCAGAAATTTTCTTTAATAGGAGGCGGAGGCTGACCAACCTCTTCTGCTACAATCTGCTTTAGTTTTATCACAAATTTTTCTGATGGATAAACTTCTGTTATAATCTGCTTTTTCTTTACAGTTTTCTGTATGTTTTTTGTATATGGGAGAATTCCTCCAAGATAAATGTCCATATTTAAAAATTTCTGAACTGAGTTCCTAATCCTTTCAAATGTCTCAAACCCCTCTTCTTCGCTTTTTGCCATATTTACAACTACCCTAAAATCTGTATAGTCATACAGTTTTTTCATAGATTTTATCAGGGCATATGCATCCATAATAGCAGTAGGTTCTGGTGTGGTAATCACATATGTTTTTGAAGATGCTCTGATAAATGAAATTACTTTATTATCTATACCTGCTGCTGTATCAATAATTATGTAGTCATAATTTTCTGACACATCGTTAAGATTTTGAACAAATCTAAAAACTGTGCTGTCCTCAACCTCATTTATGGCATCTATGCCTGAAAAACCTGGAAGAACATCAAAACCCCGTGTAGAAAATATAATATCTTCTATCTTTTCACCATTTAGTATATCTTTTAGGGTTTTCTTTGTGCTTACATTGACAAGTATGTGAACGTTAGCCATCCCAATGTCTGCATCAATAAGAAGCACTTTCTTGTCAAAGTCATTCGCTAATACATAAGCAAAATTTACTGCAAAATTAGTTTTTCCCACTCCTCCTTTCCCACTTGCCACAGCTAAAAATTTTGTATTTTTCTCTATTTGGTTTTCTTTAACCTTTTTCAACAAACCTTTTGCCTGCTCTTCCATCCTATCCTCCGTTTTCCCCTAAGATGTAGGAGGAGATTAGCTCTGGGGTTAGCACTTTCAAGTCTTCTGGAACTCTCTGCCCTGTGCTGATGTAAGAAACGGGAAGGTTTGTTTCAACAGGAAGATTTAATAGTATTCCCGGCTTCAATGTT
>JALSNI010000051.1 GCA_026987075.1 Persephonella sp.
AACTGCCGTCAGACCTTCCCTTAAATCTTCACCTTTAATACCGCTTTTCAGTTCTTTAGGCAGTCTCATTGATGAGAGGGTTTTGTTCATAGCCCTTGTAAGGGCAGCCCTGAACCCTGTAACGTGGGTTCCCCCTTCCACTGTTTTCACGTTGTTTACAAAGCTTTCTATAACTTCGTTATAGCTTTTTGTGTACTGGAAGGCTACTTCCACTATTATTCTGTCTTTTTCGTCTTTTACATAAATAACTTCTTCAAACAGCGGGTCTTTTGCCTGATTTAAAACCCTGACAAAATCTTTTATTCCTTCCTGATAGAGGAACTCCTCTTCTATGTCTTTTCTTCTGTCAGCTACAAAAAATCTTACTCCCGGATTAAGGAATGCAAGCTCTCTTATCCTTTTTGATATGGTATCGTATTTAAAGTTTACAGTTTCAAATATTGTGTCATCAGGCATAAATGTAACTTTTGTTCCTGTTTTTATCGTTTCTCCAACAACTTTTAGCGGTGTTATTGGTTTACCAAACTCATACTCCTGCCTGTAGACTTTACCGTCTCTGTAAACCTCGACAACCAGCCATCTGGATAGTGCATTAACAACAGATGCACCTACCCCGTGCAGACCTCCAGAATACTGATAGGCCTTTTTTGAAAATTTACCTCCTGCTCCAAGAACAGTAAAGACCATCTCAACAGCAGGTTTTCCAGTTTTTGGATGTATGTCAACAGGGATTCCCCTTCCATCGTCCTCCACTGTTATAGAGCCGTCATCGTTGATAATTACAGAAATATTTCTGGCATAACCTGCCATTGCCTCGTCAACAGCATTATCAACAAGCTCCCACACAAGATGGTGGAGGCCTCTCTCTGATATGTCCCCTATATACATGGCAGGCCTTGCCCTTACGTGGTCAAGACCTTCTACCACATCTATTGCTTCAGCCCTATACTCTTCAGCATTGTTTTTCAGTTCTTCTGACAAACTACTACCTCCTTAAATATTGGATAAGTTACTGTAATTTATGCAATTTCCATAGGCATTACAATAGCCCTGTATCTGTCGTTTTCATCTTCTGGAAGTATCAGGGTCTGGGCATTTGGTGAGGTAAATCTGACAATCACATTATCTCCATCTATAACTTCAACAGCTTCTATAATATACCTTGCATTAAAACCTATAGAAAACTCATCTCCTTCGTAATCTACATTTATCTCATCTACAGCTTCTCCGTATTCCTGAGACTTTGACTTTAGCTCTAACATGCCGGCTTTCAAGGTCAGTTTCACAGGTTTTGGGTCTCCTTCTATAACAGCTGAAACTCTTTTAACAGCATCTAAAAACTCCTTTTTAGGAAGTTTTATCTCTATGCTGAACTGCTGTGGTATAACCTTCGTATAGTCTGGGAATGCCCCCTCAAGAAGTCTGGACATCAAAACCCATTCCTTTGCTTTGAAAAACACATACTGGTCTGATGCTGCCATCTCTATATCTTCAAATCCTGTAAGCAGTTTTTTAAGCTCATTCAGTGCTTTCTGGGGAACGATAATCTCAACATCTCCTTTTCCGTCTCTGTTTATTGTGTAAAGTGCCAGTCTGTGTCCATCTGTTGCTACCAAATCCATAGTTCCATCAAGGGATTTAAACAACACACCCTGAAGGGCATATCTGCTTTCTTCCTTTGAAGTGGCATAAGAGGTTTTGGAAATTCCTTTTAATACTTCATCTCCTGAAACGACAAAGGCATTGTCCTCAGGAAATGGATACATCATCGGGAAGTCTTCAGAAGGAACAACTGGAAGGGAATACTTGGTTTTACCTGACTTTATTTTCAGTGAGCTGTCTTCTAACTTTATGTAAACCTCGTTACTGGGAAGAAGTCTTGATATGTCTGTCAGCTTCTTTGCATTAACACATGCTTTTCCTTCCTTTTCTATCTTTGCAAAAACAGAAACGCTGACGTGAACCTCAAGGTCTGTTCCCTGAACTATCAGCTTATCTTCTTTTGCCTCTAACAGAAAGTTTGACAGTATTGGGAGGGCTGACTTTTTTTCTGTTGCAGAGATGGCTTTTTTTAGGAGATTTTGCAGGTCTGCTCTGTCTATAATCAGCTCCAAGAGGTTTACCTCCAGATTTTGATATAACTATTTTATCATTTAGAAGAGTTAGAGGAAAACATTACAAGATTCAGGCAACTGCCTGGCAAGTATTTATAAAAGTCAAGAGTTTTCTTAAGACCTTCTCACAGCTTACTTTATCTTTTGCCACGAGGGGAGCAAAAACATCTTCTGGCAGGCTGAGTATCTGCGCTATCTCTTCTATTTTTCGTGCTTCCTCTAAGTCTTGCTTATTACAAGCTATAACAAAAGGTATACCACTTTCAGTTAAAAACTGTATAAATCTTTGTGTAAGGTAGGCATTACTCAGGTCTGAACTGTCCAGGATAATCACAGCACCATGGTTGTTTTTGCTCAATATTTCAAGCATAAAGTCAAATCTTTCCTGCCCCGGTGTGCCGAACAAATGAATGGTTTTATCATCTATCTTTACCTTACCATAATCCATAGCTACTGTTGTATTTTCTTTCTTTTCTTTTTCTTTAGCAGAGGATAGTTTTTTTTCTGTATTTAGACTGTTGCCAGTAATGTTTCTGATAAACTCTGTCTTTCCTGCTGAAAAATGTCCTGTAACTAAAATCTTTATCATTTCTTCCCCCCTTTATAAAACTTCTGCAAGATCTAACGAATAAACACTGGATATTCCCTCCCTTGCTGACACTCCTAAAAGTCTGTCAGCATAGGAAGCCATTGTATCTCTCAAGGTTACCACAATAAACTGGGCGTCTTGAGAAAGTTCCTTCATCAGCTGTGCTATCTTTCTTGCGTTTGCATCGTCAAGATGGGCATCAACCTCATCAAAGTAGTAGAATGGAGCTGGTCTGTATTGCTGAACAGCAAACAGGAAGGAAAGGGCTGTCAGTGTTTTCTCTCCACCGGACATTATTTCCAGTCTTTTCACATCCTTTCCTCTTGGTCTTGCCTTTAGAAGAACTCCTCCTGAGAGGGGGTCTTCTTCGTTTTCTATCTCAAGGTATGCCTTTCCTCCGGGAGAGAGCCTTCTGAAAATCTTCCCTAAATTTTTGTTTACTGCCTCATAAACTTCCATAAATGCTGTTATCTTTTTCTGCTCCAGGTTCTGTATAAGCTCTTCAATAGATTTTTTCTCGTCAGTAAGCACCTTCAGTTTTTCACTGAGCTCTTCGTATCTATTTTTTATCTCATCGTAATCTTCAAGGGCTTTCTGGTTTACAGCTCCTATCTGCTGTCTTTTTTCCTGATACTCTCTAAGCTGTCTTTCCATCTCAGAAAGATTTCCTTCTATAGGTTCCCCGTCGTACTCTTCCCTGAGAAGCATAAGCTCTTCTTTAAGGTCTTCTATCTTCTGCTCGTATTTTCCCTTATCTTCTAACAGATATGTGATTTCTCTGTTTATGTTTTCTTCTTCGTATCTCAGGACTTTAAGCTCTTCTTTCAGGTTTTCAATCTGCTCTAACAGACTGTCTCTTTCCTTTTCTTTTTCTTTTAGCCCTTTCCACAGATTAGAAAGCTCTGTGCTGCGCTTTTCTATCTGGGATTTTATTTCTTCCTGCTGTTTTTCCTTGTTTTTTATGCTGTCTTCCACCTTCATTTTCTCGTTTTCTATCTGGAATATTCTCACCTTCAGGCTGTTTTCTAATCTGTCTGTCAGCTTTTCTATCTCTGTTTCTATCTCACTTTTTTTCTCCCTTAGAGTGTAAACCTTCTGTGTTGCCTCTTCCCACTCTTTTCTCAGTCTGTGGAGTCCCTCGCTTTCCATCTTTTTGAACAGCTCTTCTTTTCTTTTTTGAACATCTGACAGCTGTCTTTCAACTTCCAAAATCTGTCTGTCTGTAATCTCTAATTTACTTTCTGTTTCCAACTGTTTTTTCTTCAGAGAGATTATCTCTTCTTCTAAAATGTTTATTCTGTTTATGCTCTGCTGTATCTTCTCTTCTATCTCTTTGTTTCTCAGCATAACATTCTGGCTTTCGTTACTTAGCTGATAAAGCTCTTTTTCTGTAAGGGATATCTTTTCTTCTAATTTTTTTAGCTCTTCTTCCATCGCTTTTTCTTCTGCTTTCAGACGGTCATCTTCCTTTTCCAATCTTACTTTTTCCGCTTCTAAACTACCCTTTCCAATAACTCCTCTGTTTTTGTCTGTTCCCCCTGTGATTGTTCCGCTTTTTTCAAATATCTCTCCCTCCACTGTCACCATTCTGTATGTTCCTATACCAAGTGTTCTGGCTGTATCAAAATCCTGAACAATCACTGTATCTCCAAACACATACTTTACAGCCTTTTCTATGGCAGGGTCGTACTCTACAAAATCAACTGCCAGTCCTATAACACCCCTCATTCTTGGTGGTCTGTTTATCTGGGGAACTCTTATTCTGTTAAGGGGAATAAATGTTGCTCTTCCCGCTTTATGTTCTTTTAATACTCTTATACATTCCTGTGCTACTGTATCGTTTTCCACAACTATGTTTTTCAGTCTTCCTCCCCCTGCCACTTCTATGGCTGTAGAAAGCTGTTCATCCTTTACTCCAATAAGGTCTGCTACCTGTCCATAGACACCTTTTATCCCCTTGATTAATGCTGTTATCCTGTCTTCTTTGACCTGAGACAGCTTTGCCAAAACTTCAGCAAGTCTCTGGAAGTTCTGCTCTATCTTTTCTCTGTTTTCTTTCAGTCTTTTTAAAAGTGTTTCTTTTCTTATCTTTAGTCTCTGAAGCTCGCTGTTTAGACTTTTTATTTTTCTCTCCTGTGTTTCTACAAAGGATTTTATGTTGTTTTTTGAGTTTCTCAGCCCTTCTATCTCACTGCTGAGCTCTTCTATCTCTTTTTTGTAGCTTTCTATCTTTTCTGTTATTCTGCTCAGCTCCATCTCTAAGTGCAGTTTTTCCTTTTGGAGATTTCCCTGTTTTTCTTTCAGCTCTTTTTCTTCCTTCTCTACCTTTCCTATATCTAACTTTGCCTTTGAACCTCCTATTTCTAACTCCTGCAGTTTTTTGTTCTTTTCTTCAAGCTCTTTTTCTGCCTGCTCTAACTCTCTTTTTATTTCCGGCAGTTTTTTCTTTAGCTGTTTTATCTCTTCTTCTAATGATATTACCTCTTTTATTTTCTCCTCTTTTTCCCTTGAAAGGTCTTTTAGCATCTGCTTTAGATTTTCTATATCTTTCTCAACTTCTGATTTTTTCTCGTTTAGATGTCTAATCTGGGATGTTATGGCTCCCTCCTTTTCTTTTATTGGCAGGAGTGATTCCTGTAATCTGTTTAGACTGTCTTCCAACTGCTTTATCTGGTTTATTCTCTCTTTTTGTTTCTGTATGGAGTTTTCCTTTTCTGCGTAGAGCTTGTTTATCCTGTTTTCCACTTCTTCCAGCTCTTTTACAGCTTTTTCTTCTTCTTTTAGGAGAAAGTAAAGTTTTACGCCTTTTATTGCCTGCTGTATCTGTGCTATTTTTTCTTCCAGCTGGGATGCTAAAAGGGCATTTTCCCTCTCTTCCTCTAACCTTTTGAGCTGGGTTTTTACTTCCTTTAAAACAAGCTTTGCTGAATGTATTTTTTCTTCTGTCTCCTGGAGGTCTTTTAATGCCTTTTCTTTTCTCTCTTCATACTCTGTTATTCCTGCTATCTCACTTATAAGGTCTCTTCTCTCTGAAGGAGTCATCTTTACAAATCTGAATATGTCTCCCTGGGTTACTATGTTGTATCCCTGTTTTGGTATTCCTGCATAAGATAGCAGTTCTTCCACTTCGTACTGTTTTGCAGGTCTACCGTTTATTTTGTATGTAGATTTTCCGCTGTGTTCCACTCTTCTGTATATAGAAACTTCCTCATCATTCAGGGGAAATGCTCCTTCGTTTTTAAATACTATCTCAACCTCTGCATACTCTGCAGACCTTCCCTTTGAGGAGAAAATCAGGTCTGACAGCTTTAATGCCCTCATAGATTTTGCTGTGGCAAGACCAAGAGCAAAAACAATAGCATCCCCAATATTACTCTTACCTGAACCGTTTGGTCCTACGATACCAACAAAACCATCTCCAACAGGTATTGACAGTCTTCTGTTTCCGTAAGACTTAAATCCATAAACATTAATACGGTCTATGTATGCTTTTGACATAGCACTTACCCTGACAGGTTATTATTAAAAAATTTTTCGGTTTTACAGTTATTTAACATAAATGTTAGTCGTATTTTCCTGCATTAACCTGTTCCTTCAACACTCTTTTTAGCACCTTTCCTGTTGCATTCCTTGGAAGGTCTTCAACAAAGTAGTAACTCTTTGGT
The DNA here is from genome assembly GCA_026987075.1 of Persephonella sp. GTDB lineage: Bacteria > Aquificota > Aquificia > Aquificales > Hydrogenothermaceae > Persephonella_A. The sequence goes on from JALSNI010000051.1 coordinate 6,369, forward strand.
ATCTTGTAGTTGGCAAGTCTCTCTTTCAGATAGTTTCTCACTTCTTTTTCTGACAGGGTCTTGTCTTCTTTCAGTTTTATAAATGCAACAGGTATCTCACCGTGGGTTTCATCTTTTTTACCTACTACGGCTGCCTCTTCAATAGAAGGATGAGCCATCAGCACTTCTTCTATTTCCCTTGGGTATATGTTTATTCCCTTAGATATGATAAGGTCTTTTTTCCTGTCAACGATGTATATGTACCCGTCTTCATCTACATATCCCATGTCCCCTGTGAGAAGCCAGCCGTTTATAACTGTCTCTTCTGTTGCTGTCTCGTTTTTGTAATAGCCTTTCATCACATTGTCGCCTTTGACTATAATCTCCCCTATCTGACCTGTTTTCAGTTCCACCAGCTCATCGTCAACAATCTTGACCTGATAGTCTGGGAGGGGAGGTCCCACAGAAAGGGGTTTCTGTTTTTCCATACGGTTGATTGAAACAACAGGAGATGCTTCTGTCAGTCCATATCCTTCAAGCAATGGAACTTTTGGGAATTTTTCTTTCATTCTTTTTAGTGTTGATTCTGGCAGAGGAGCAGCACCTGAGACAAAAGCCCTTAGTCTGTTGAACCACATGAAATACCACGGTAGTTTTGCCTTTGATAGAGCATTAAAAACCTCTGGGACACCCATAAATATGGTCACCCTTTTAAGAAGTGTCTGTTTCAAGATGTTAGAAAAGGGAAGGATAGACTTTATCACTACAATAGGAGAGCCAAAATAAAGGGGAAGCAAAACTGTTGCTGTCAGTGTAAAGGTGTGAAACATAGGAAGATAAACGATAAACCTGTCTCTGTGGGATAAGGGAACAACCTTTTCTATGTTTATCAGGTTGGAAAATATATTTCTGTAGGTGAGCATAACACCTTTTGGTTTTCCTGTTGTTCCAGAGGTATAAATCATAACAGCAACATCATCAAGGCTTCCCTGTGGCTTGATATGCTCGTAGTCCTGAATAGTCAAACCTTCTTCAAAAGCAAGGTTATTCTGGTCAAGCTCAGGGTAACTCCCGTGCCATATAATTTTTTGAATTTTGGTGTTTCTGAAAACATCTGTAAGTTCTTTGTGAAACTTTTCCTGAGTGATTAAAACAGTGGAATCACTGTGGTCTAATATATACTCTATCTCTTCCTTTTTCAGGAATGTGTTTATAGGAACAGGTACAGCTCCTAACTTTCCAACAGCTAAAAATGCAATAATAAACTCCTTACTGTTTCCCATAAGCAGGGAAACGTGGTCTCCTTTTCTAATGCCAATCAGCTCAAGATAACGGGCAAAAGAATCAACGTAGTTTTTCAGCTGTCTGTGGGTTATCTTCAGTTTGTCCTCAAAAATTGCCGGTTTTCTGCCAAACTTTTTTGCATTTTTTTCAATAAGCTGATAAAAATTCTGGTAGGGATATCTGTTTTCCATTGTATGTCCCCTTAGAACTTATATCCTACCGACAGATTGACAAGATGGGCAGCCATATCTGTAAAGTTTCCGTTCATATAGTTATTGCTCACATATCTGTCAAATTTCTTTACATACAGATATGCAAGACCTACTTCTAAATTTTTGTTTGGATTCCAGAGGCCTCCTACAGAAAAAATCCATCCGTTAGAGTCTGGAAGCTCAAATCCTAAGGTTTTCTGGGGTATTGGCGTCTCATCGTATGCTATACCAAGCATTCCTGTAAACTGCTGATTAATCTTGTGTCTTAATCCTAATCTGATAGTTTTTGAGTCATGCCAGTATTTAGGTTTTGATTTGCCAAGGTTTGATTCTGCAACAGGGTCTTCAAAGTTTATGTCAAGCCTTTTATACCTTCCCCAGAATGTTATCTCATAAGTCAGGTCTATAACTGTTTTATCTGTAGGTTTGTAGGCTATTCCCAATCTCCATTCTGCAGGAAGAACAACCTTTACATTCCCTTCTGTAGATATAGGATAAGCTCCGAGGTACCCCTTTGCTGTCCCTGATATTTCAGGTTTAATCTCTGAGCGGTATATGGTAGATACATTAAGGCTGTCAGATAGCTTTAAAGATGCTGAAATAAGATAGCCAAAGTTTATCCCGCTTTCCCCTTCCATGTCTATTTTATAGGCTCCGTTATAACTGTATTTAATCTGACCAGTTGCATACAGGGCACGAACACCAGCACCTAAAGACAGTCTGTTATCTAACATATAGGAAACAGTTGTATCAAACTCAAATGTTTTCAGAGTAAACTCCTCAGCATATGCTTTCTGACCCTGAGCAGACCATCTTTTGGATAATCCATAGGGTGTTACAAAGGAAAATCCTACTCTGAATCTGTCCCCTGCAGGTAGAATCATATGAAAATACGGAATAACAAACTCCTCTTTTGATGTTTCTGCATTAGAGATAACAAAACTGTGAAGAACAGGATCAAAGGCTTGACCTGTAAACTTTATTCTCGGAAGGTATATGTATTTTATTCCAAGCTCTGTTAATGTTTTGTCTTTATCACCCAGCCAGCTCATACCTGCCGGATTATAGTAAGCTGTATCTGCACCATCAGCACCTGCAAAGTATGCTGCTGCCGTTCCCATAGAGCGGGTGGACTGCTCCGGTATCTTGTAAGCTGCACCAAAGGCAGTAGAAAAAGCTAAAATCCCTGCTACAGCTAAAACTCCCTTTCTCATTCTCCTAAACCTCCTTTTAGGTTTAATGAAAATTTTAAAGTATATCAGCAAAATTTCTCAACGATTATAATATATCTATAAAAATTTCAGGAGGACTTTATGTTCTTAGATAGATTTAAAGATTTTAAAAGCTACAAAACAGAAACTACTCCCTGCAAAGTAAAACTGTCGTCAAACGAAAATCCCTACGACCTTCCCCAGTGGCTGAAGGAAAAAGTATCTCAGGAAGTAAAAAAAATTCCACTTAACAGATACCCTGACCCTACATACAGAGAGCTAAAAGAGATTGTTGCTACCTTTTATGGGGTAAAGCCTGAAAATATCGTTTTAGGAAACGGCTCTGACGAACTTATACATCTGCTTATCACTGTGATTGGAGAGATAAACCAGCCTGTTATGTATCCTGTTCCCACATTTCCTATGTATCAGGTCTCTGCAGACATAATAGGAAGACCAAAAACTGAATTTCCCCTTGATGAAAACTTTCAGCTCTCAAAGAAAAGTATTGACAGAGCTTTAAAAGAAAAGCCAGCCATAGCCTTTTTTGCCTCTCCCAACAATCCGACAGGAAACAGTTTTGATAGGGATTTGATACTGTATACAGCGGAAAACAATGTCTTTACAGTTGTTGACGAGGCTTACATA
>JALSNI010000052.1 GCA_026987075.1 Persephonella sp.
TATGTATTCCCTTGTAGTAGCCAAAATAAAGTGTTTTGGCTGAATAATAAATCCTTCCTCATCTGCAACGACTTTTTTCAGCTGATTGCCAAGGTCTGGATTTTTCACATCTAAAATCTCAATCTCTTCAGGATAGATAAGAAACTCATTCCCAAGCCTCAGGTCAACTGAAGATGGCTGTATCTGTATCTCATCTAAAGGCTCAATATAAAGCTCCCCTTCTTTTAAAAGCTGTTTTATACTTCTGTCATTTAAAATCATATAACTATGATATCACAATCCTGATGTCTTTCTGGCTATGTCTTTAAGGGGAAACTCTTTCAGCAATTTAAGAGCCTCTTTGTATTCCATGTCTGTGTATTCCATTGAAAACACAGAATCACCTGTAAGGAGAACAATAATCTGACCTGAGTTTTCCTTTTTGCGGTGGGACAGTCCAGCCTTAAAACTACCTATCTTGAAAACTTTTACATACTCTTCAGGTGTATCTATCTCAGTAATCATGCTGAAAGGAGCAAACATGGAAACTGCCATACCACCTTTGATTATACTGATGTGTATCCTTTTGCTGTCTTTTACGTAACTTCTCTCTGCTGTTATCATCTCTCCGAAAGTGGCTGAAATCTTGCTTCCTGTAGGTTTTTCTCCTTTCCAGCCTTTCAGCTCAACAAGATATGGGAAAAGGTCTTTGTAGCTAAGGGCAAAGGCCAGCTGAAAAATAAGAACAACTAAAGTCAGATATTTTATGTATTTCATAATTAATCCTTCCTTCACTTTAAATCTGCTCTGTTTTTCTGTAGTTTTCAACTGTTTCATATAAATTTCTCAAAACTTGAATTAAAATTATTAATGCATAAATTAGAGCCGAAAAATTTTGTATAGAGGGGTGATAAGATTGCCAGTTTTTATTAATCTGAAAAATGAGCTTAAGGATGAGGATTATATTGAGAGGGAGTTTGATATTCCATTCAAAAGTTTAGAACTTCCATCAGAATACAGCTCTGATAAAAAAGATGTAAATGTCCATATGTTTATATTTAAGGAAAAGGACGGCTACCTTGTATCCATCTCTATAAAAAGTGGCATTCAGTTGACCTGTGATAGATGTCTTGAACCTTTCAGTATGGATTTAGAAGGGACAAGCAATGTTTTCCTCTCAAAGAAAAAGTTAGAAGGTGGAGAGCTTCACGAAGATGACCTTATAGCCAGATACTTAGAAGATGAGGAGCATTTCAATCTTACAGAGCTTCTGAGGGAAGAGATACTTCTTCAGACACCTATGAAAGCATTGTGCAGCGAAAACTGTCAGGGGATATGTCCTGTATGTGGTTCAAACAGAAATGAAAATCCCTGTGACTGTGAGAAAAAGCAGAGAAGGGCAGAATCTCCATTCGCGAAATTGCAGGAACTTTTAGAAAAGAAAAAATAAACACCAGTTTTCTAAACTATCTAACTCTGGTATAATATCTGTTTTGTATTTCTATTTATGAAACTTCAGGAGGTTGAAATATGGCAGCACCTAAAAGAAAAAAATCAAAAGCGAAAACAGCTATGAGAAAAGCCCACTGGCTAAAAAAAATAAACATCCCAGGAATGTCAATCTGTCCAGAATGTGGGCAACCTAAAGCTCCTCATAGAGTGTGTTCTCACTGTGGCTATTACAAGGACAAAGAGGTGGTAGAGGTAGTCTAATTGTATATAGCACTTGATGCGATGGGGGGTGATAATGCTCCCCAGAGCAATGTAAGAGGAGCTGTTCTTTTTGCAAGAGAATCCGGAATAGGGGTTTATTTAGTAGGAAACGGAGAAGTTTTAGAGAAGGAATTAGAGAAAGCAGGAGGTAAAAACCTCCCTATAGAAATAATCCATGCAGAAGAAGTTATAGAGATGGACGAACCTCCCTCTGTTGCTGTTAGAAGAAAGAGAAAGTCCTCTATGTACATTGCAGGTAAACTTGTGAGGGAAGGTAAAGCTCAGGCTTTTGTCTCTGCTGGAAACACAGGAGCTGCAATGGCAATATCCAAATTTGTTGTTGGTGCAGCTGAAGGAATAGAGAGGCCGGGTATTGCTGTTGCATTTCCAACAAAAAAAGGAAAACCAACAGTCCTGATAGATGTTGGAGCCAATGTTGACAGCCGTCCCAAACATCTTGTTTATTTTGCTGTGATGGGTCATACCTACGTTAAAGAGATACTGAAAAGCTCAGATAATCCAAAGGTTGGTATTCTCAGTATTGGGGAAGAAGAAGGGAAAGGCAACGACCTTGTTAAGGATACATATCCTCTTCTTAAAATGACAGGACTTAATTTTGTTGGAAATGCAGAAGGCAGAGACATATTTACAGGTGATTTTGATGTGATCGTGTGTGATGGATTTGTTGGTAACGTTGTTTTAAAAACAAGTGAAAGTTTAGGCTCTATCATCGTTGAGATGATAAAGCAGGAAGTGAAGAAAAGTGTGATATCAAAAATTGGTGCAGCCCTTATGCTTCCTGCAATAAAGAGATTTAAGAAAAAGGCTGATTATGCTGAATATGGAGGAGCTCCTCTTCTTGGAACAACTGGAACCTGTATAATAACCCATGGAAGTGCCGATGAAAGGGCTATAAAAAATGCGTTAAAGGTGGCTTCCCAGTTTGAAGAAACCCATTTCAATGATAAACTGAGGGAAAATCTTGATAATCTATTACCAAAAGAGTTAAGGGACTAAAAGAGATGCTGAGGGCTGAAATAACAGGGATAGGAATGTATGTCCCCCCAAGGATTATAACAAACCATGACCTTGAGAAGATTCTGGATACTTCTGATGAATGGATAACAACAAGAACCGGTATAAAGGAAAGAAGAATAGCTGAAGAATGGGAAAAAGCTAGTGATTTAGCATTAAAAGCGTCGCAGGAAGCCTTAGAAAATGCAGGTAAAACTCCAAAGGAGATTGATGCTGTTGTTGTTGCAACATCAACGCCAGACATGACATTTCCGTCAACTGCATGTTTTTTAGCTGATAAACTTGGATGCTCAAAACCTATGGCTTTTGACATATCTGCAGCCTGCAGTGGATTTATATACGGACTTACCATAGGAAACTCTTTTATTTCCTCTGGACAGTTTGAAAATGTGCTTGTTGTTGGTGCTGAGGTATTTTCCCAGATAATAGACTGGGGAGACAGGTCAACTGCTGTTATATTTGGTGACGGCGCTGGAGCTGTTGTTTTATCAAAAACAACAGAGGATAGAGGCATTTTTTCTGCTGTTATGAAATCTGATGGTTCCCACTGGGGTTCTCTTTACTGTCCTGTGGGAGAAAAACTTCGTATGAGAGGAAGAGAAACATTTAAACTGGCAATAAAGTCCATGGAGACAGCAAGTTTGAAGGCATTAAATCAGGCAGGTGTAACACTTGATGATATTCAGCTTGTTGTTCCCCATCAGGCAAACATAAGAATCATAAATGCTCTTGCAGAAAGGCTCGGACTGCCGGAAGAAAAAGTATTCAGCAACATACACAAGTACGGAAATACCAGTGCAGCCTCTATACCGATAGCTATGTATGAGGCATTTAAAGAAGGCAGATTTAAAAAGGGAGACTATCTGCTGCTTACAGCGTTTGGAGGAGGCCTTACCTGGGGTGCTGTTGTTATAAAGTTTTAGATGGAAGACTGCTTTCCAAAATCTTCTGGTTTTATAGATTCAAGCCAGTCTTTCAGGTCATCTTCAGAGCTGTCTTTATCACCAATGTCTAACTGGGATTTTTCCAACACTTCTTCTGATACAAAAATGGGAGCTCCACTTCTCAAAGCTACGTTTATGGCATCGCTTGGCCTTGAATCTATCTTCACCTGCGAAGTGGATGTTCGGATTGTTATCTCTGCGTAGTATGTGTTATCTTTCAGGTCGTGTATGTGGATGTACTCAACATACCCGTTAAGTGAATCAATAATGCTGCTAATAAGGTCGTGGGTCATTGGTCTTGGACGGGTTATTCCCTCAAGCTGCATGGCAATAGCATTTGCCTCAAACACACCTATCCAGATAGGAAGGACATGGTCAGTTTCTTTTCCTTTAAGAACTACTATAGGCATGTTTGTCATAGGGTCTAACGTTATTCCCTGCACATTCATCTCTATCATAATTAGCCTCCTCTCTATACTAACTTCTCTGCTAACTCTCCCTCTAAGGAAAATCTGTTAGCTTTGCTTATTCTGACCTTAACTATCTCTCCTAATAAGTTATGCTCTCCATCAATATGAACAAGTTTATTTGTTCTTGTTCTTCCTGTCAGTTTTCCATCTTTTTCTTCTTCTATAAGAACTTCCACAATTTTATTTTCGTATGCTCTGTTTTTCTTAAATGTAATTTCTTTCTGTATGTTTATCAAGTCTGAAAGCCATCTGCTTACTGTCTCACTGTCCTCTGTCATTGGCATCTGAGCTGCTGGTGTTCCCGGTCTTGGAGAATATTTAAATGCAAAAACCTGGTCGTATTCTACTTCTTTTAATACCTTTATTGTTTCCATGTAATCCTGATACGTTTCTCCAGGAAACCCCACGATTATGTCAGTAGATAGTGCAATATCAGGTATGTATTTCTTCAAAAGCTCTATCTTTTTCAGGTACTCTTTCTGTGTGTATCCCCTGTCCATTGCTTTTAAGATTCTGTCTGAACCTGCCTGAATAGGCAGGTGAAGGTATTCACACACCTGTGGTATTTCTGCCATTGCTTTTATTGTTTCTTCATCTAAATCCCTCGGATGACCTGTTGTAAATCTTATTCTTTCAACTCCTTCAACATCTGCAACAGCATACAGCAGCTCGTAAAATTTTACATCTCCTAAATCTTTTCCATAAGCTGTAACGTTCTGACCTATCAGATGTATCTCCTTTACGCCGTCTTCAACGAGCCACTGGACTTCCTGTAATATCTCTCCTATTCTTCTGCTTCTTTCTCTTCCCCTTGTGTATGGAACAATACAGTAAGTGCATTTTTTATCACATCCTCTGATAATAGTTACGTAAGCAGTATATATGCTATCTCTTACTGTTGGGTATCTGTCTAACTCGGTCTCATTTTCGTCTATATCTTCTATAATCTCTACAGCCTTATTTCCTGCCTGTGCCTCTTTCAAAAGCTGTGGAAGGTGGTGTATATTTGTTGTCCCAAAAACCATATCAATAAATGGGGCTTTCTGGAGTATCTCATAACCTGCCCTCTGGGCAAGGCATCCACACACTCCTATAATTGCGTCAGGGTTTTTATTTTTTATCTTTTTAAATTCACCTAAAGCAGAAAGAACTTTCTGGTCTGGTTTTTCCCTTACAGAGCAGGTGTTTACCAGTATCAGGTCTGCCTCTTCCCAGCTTCTTGCAGGCTCATAGCCTAAACTCTTTAGCATCCCTGCCATTTTCTGGGAATCGTTAACGTTCATCTGGCATCCAAATGTTCTTATATAATACTTTTTCAATCCATTCACCTCTACATTTTTTCCAGATTATACAGATTATATTATTTTTCAGTTTTGTTCAATTTCAATCAAAGTTGCTTGTTTGAGTTTATTTATTGTCTTTTATCTTCTATCCATTGCTTTTTCTATTTTATATCCAAATTCTATCTCTAACTTTTCCTGCGGTTTTAGAGAAAATTCCCATATGACAGTGCCGTCACTCTTTATCTCTTTCCACTGTAAGGAGGAAAAGGGTTTTATCTTTACATTTTCCGTTGTTGATACGGGAATTTTATCTTTTAGAACAATCTTTATACTTTTTAAATGTCCGTTTTTTAAGGTATATCTCCACTTTTTTGTTGTTATTTTTTTCCCAAAGAATGTCTCTTCTGTGTAATCTTTAACTTTTTCTTTTGACACTGATATGAAAATGTCTTCTCCAAAGTAGATGCTGTTTTTTCCCTTTTTTACTGCTTTTAATCTGTTGCTTCCTATGTAAAGCCCATCAATAAAGAACTGTGTGTTAAACACAGGGGGTAAAAATATGTCAGAGTTAAACTCTGCTTTTAAAAAAGGAACGGGGGAGACTCTTCCATCTATATAAACGTAAAACTTTGCAGGATAATCTTTTTCTACAACAGTTGCAAGATTTTCTCTATCCTTCAGTAAGGTTATATTTTTTATTTCATAAAAAAATCTTGTTTGGGTCTGGGTGTAAACAGACTTTTGGGGAACGGCTTTTTTTATGGAAGGTAAAAAATATTCAGGGGGCTCCACTGCTGGAGTTTTTATGTAGCTGTAATACACAAGGTCAATATCTTTCAGGTCTTTGAAAAAATCATGTTTTAAAAATAGTCTTCCTGTGATTTTTACACTGTTTTTAGATGTATCTCCTGAAACGACAAACTGCTCTTTTATTTTTATTGGAAGCTGGTGTGTTATTTTTATGTGAACTGTTCTGTTTTTAGGGCAGTCTGTAAATATCTTTATATTTTTACCTCTTTTTGTCTTCAGCTGTTGTATCTGTTTCTGTGTGCTATCCAAAAGCTGCTCTGTTGTTTTTAGTTCCTGGAGTTTCTTAAAGTATCTCTGTGTATAGCTGTCAAGACTGTTTAGATTTTTCAGGCTGTTTATGTTTAATCCTTCTAATATCCTTATCTCATTCTGGATACTCCTTCTTTGGTTTTGCAAAAATGTTATCTGAGACTGGAGTTTTTCTATTTCCTGCTTAAAACTTTTTTCAGGGGGTATTTCATTCATACTGACAATGGAACATTCTGGTATTTCTATGTTGAGGCTGTCAAGGGAAATTCCATAAGGTAGTTTTAACTGTATTGATGGTTTTGCTGTAGTTTTTCCAGACAGGAAAAGGAAAGCTGTATTTTTGAATACAAACAGCTTCTCAGGTTTTAAAACTTCACCGTAAGACAGGCTTGCCGTTAAAAGCAGGGCAAGACCTGCCTTTAACACATTCATTTGCTCCCCCTCTTAGTATTTGCCGAATACTCTCTCATAAATATAAGGCACATTTTTCAAAAATGCATTAACGTCAAATATTTTTTCAATCTCTGAAGGTGTTAGTCTGTTTGTTACTTCTGGGTCCTGTAGAAGGGCATCTTTAAACATAAGTCCTTCAGTATCCCACGCCTTCATAGCATTTCTCTGGACAATGTCGTAAGCTTCATCTCTGGACAGCCCTTTTTCAACAAGGGCTACTAAAACTTTTGATGAGAAATATAACCCTTTAGATAAATCCATATTCCTTCTCATATGCTCAGGATACACGACGAGGCCTTCTAACACTTTCTTTGTCAGATGTAGTATGTAATCCAGTGCGATGGCAGAGTCTGGCATTATAACCCTTTCAACAGATGAGTGGGATATATCCCTCTCATGCCACAGGGCTATATCTTCCATTGCAGGTATTGCATTTGCTCTTATAACCCTTGCAAGTCCTGTTATTCTTTCACAGGTTATTGGATTCTTTTTGTGGGGCATTGCTGAAGAGCCTCTCTGACCCTTTTTAAAAGGTTCTTGAGCTTCTAAAACCTCTGTTCTCTGGAGATGTCTAATCTCAACAGCTATCTTTTCTAAAGAGGAGGCTGTGATTGCCATTGCTGTCATAAACTCTGCGTGTCTGTCTCTCTGGACAACCTGATTGGAAACAGGCTCCACCTTCAGTCCAAGTTCTTCTAAAGCATATTTTTCCACTTCTGGTGGTATGTTAGAGTAAGTCCCTACAGCTCCTGATATCGCTCCAACAGATACAACCTCCCTTGCTCTTAGAAGTCTTTCTTTATTCCTCTTCATCTCTTCATACCAGAGGGCAAACTTCAGACCAAATACCATAGGCTCAGCGTGAACACCATGTGTCCTTCCCATCATAACAGTCTTTTTGTATTTGAATGCATTCTCCATCAAAACAGGAAGGAGAGCATCTATGTCCTGCACTAAGATGTCTATTGCTTCTCTCATCAGTAGTCCTAAAGCTGTATCAATGACGTCTGATGATGTTACCCCAAGGTGAATATACCTGCCGTTTTCTCCTACCTGTTCTGCTATTGCTGTAACAAAAGCAAGAACATCGTGATTGTATATCCTGTCAAGCTGGTGTATCCTCTCTACAACAGACTCGTCCATATATGTTTTTTCCTCTATCTCTCTCATTGCATCATCAGGTATTTTTCCTAATCTGTTCCATGCTCTGCATATGGCTATCTCAACATCTAACCATTTCTGAAACTTGTTAACCTCACTCCATACATTTCCCATTCTCTCAAGGGTGTATCTTCTTATCATTTACTGCTCCTTCTTTTTTTGAAAATATTATATCAATTAATACTGTTATAATATCTGTTATGAAAAGTTCTCAGATTGGAAAGTTAGCTGAAGAAAAGGCTGCTGAATTTTTGAAAAACAGGGGTTATCAGATTTTAGAGAAAAACTTCAGAACTAAGTTTGGAGAGATAGATATTGTTGCCACAGAGGAGGACACACTTGTGTTTGTTGAAGTTAGATTCAGAAGGAGTAAAGATTTTGGTCTTCCTGAGGAGACGATAAACAGCAGGAAAATCCAGAAAATTGTAAACACTGCTTATAGATACATATCAATGAAAAATCCCCACTTTTCTGATATAAGATTTGACGTTATAGCTGTTGATACAGAAGGTGTAAGACATATTAAAAATGCTTTTGAGGCTGAAATTTGAAAATAAAAAGGAATTTTTTATATTTGTAGGCTATGGACATAAAGGAATATCTTAAACAGCAGGCAGAGTTTATAAACAGTCAGATTAGAAGATTAATACCTTCTGGTATTCCAGAAAAGCTGTTCAAAGCCATGGAGTATTCCCTCCTTGCAGGAGGAAAGAGGCTCAGACCCGTTCTTATATTAGAGTCTGCAAAGGCAGTGGGAAAGGAAGATGTAGAGGATATTATAGACATAGCAGTTGCTTCAGAGTTTATTCACACATACTCTCTTGTTCATGACGACCTGCCAGCAATGGATGATGACGATTTGAGAAGGGGAAAACCTACCTGTCATAAAGTATTTGGTGAAGCAATAGCAATTCTTGCAGGAGATGGACTCCAGTCTTATGCTTTTGAGCTGATTTCAAAAAATCAGGCTGTTCCTTCGGAAAAACTTATCAGGGTAATAAATGTTCTTGCCCACGGGACAGGTATATACGGAATGGTAGGAGGACAGGCTGCAGACATTCTTCACGAGAAGGAAAATAGCTTTAACGACATACAGTTTATACATACACATAAGACAGCAAAGTTTATCCAGTCCTGCTGTCAGATAGGTGGTATTCTTGCAGATGCCAGTGAAGAGGAGGAACAGGCACTGAAAAATTACGGTCTTTATATAGGTCTGGCATTTCAGATTCAGGACGATATATTAGATGAGATTGGAGATGAAAAAAAGTTAGGAAAAAAGACAAAAAAGGACAGGGAAAAAAATAAGCTCACATATCCTTCTATTTACGGTTTAGAGGAATCTGTAAAAATGGCACAGGAGTATGTTGAAAAAGCCACTGAAGAGATTAAAATATTAAAAAATCCTGAAATTCTTCAGGGGATAGCCTATTACATTATAAAGAGAGAGGTGTAAATGGAGCTGAAATACGGAGAAAAGGAAATAAAAGAAGCCCAGTTAGAAAAATG
>JALSNI010000053.1 GCA_026987075.1 Persephonella sp.
AACAACATTCCTATTGCCATACCTAAAAATTTATGCAGGCTAAAAAGTTATGATATGGAAGACAAACACTACTATTATTTTATAATAAAAGAGAGCATAAAAAAGTTTAAACTTGTGTGTAATAGATGGTAGAAAACTGTGTGTTGACCTCTCCTTTAAAAATTTGGAAATATTACGCTTCTATAGAGCAGGTAAATCACTTTAACCCATATATAGCAAGTATAACTTCCATTTTTTTACTGTTAGAAGATAGATTTATAGACAGTGAGATAACGGGATTTATTACTTGGTATATAGACAGGATAAATTCACCAGACAAATACGGTCTCAGTGGCACAGTTTACGATTACATAATTACGTGTGATGGTATGGAAAAAAGTTTAGAGTATTACGATTCAGCAGATGGATATGCAGGGCTGTTTTTAACATTAAATTACATATACTTCCTAAAAACAAAAGATAAACTTTTAATGCATAAGAACTTAGAAAAGTTAAAATCTTTAGGTTATTTAATAGCTTCACTAAAAAATGATAAAGGACTAACAATCTCTTCTCCTGAAAACCATACCAACTACTTGATGAATAATGTGGAGGCTTACGGAGGATTAGTTTCTTTGTTTAAGATTCTCCAGATTCTAAAGCAAGAAGATTACAGATATTATTACGAGCATGCTGTAGAGATGAAAAGAAACATTCTTGATAAATTTTATGATTATGAGGAAGGTAATTTTTTCTGGGCAATTAAAGAAGGTAAGAAGTTTAAAATGAATAAAATGAATATTTATCCAGATGTATTTGCACAGATGTTTCCTTTAATGTATGGATTATTGTCAAATCTGCCTGTAGTAAGGGAGCAAACTATAGATATAATGACACATCATCTAAATCCTCTTAAACTGCCGAAAGAACAATACTTTTTTTACAGAGTGATTTTTAAGATGGAAAGGATATTCTGTTTTTCGTAAAATTTTTCCTTCTTGTTATTAGCTTTCTCCCCAGTTTTTTTATCATTTCTTCATCTTTTCCTGGTGGTCTGCCTGCCCTTGTAAGGTATCCTCCAGCCATCAGACAGTTTGCTATCTCCATAGCAACCTCGTGATATTCCCTCAGGTTTATCTCTCTGCCTCCACACAGTCTTATTTCTGCTTCGGGATTAAACAGCTTGAAAAGGGCTAGTATTTTCAGTGCTCTTTGGGGAGTCATACTGCTGTTTTTTTCTAAAGGTGTTCCTGGTATAGGTATGAGAAAGTTCAGGGGAATAGAGTCAACGCCAAGCTCTCTGTAGGTTATGGCAAGGTCAACAATATCTTCGTCTGTTTCCCCTACTCCAAAAATTCCACCACAGCAAGTGGAAAGCCCTACTTTCTGCACTTTCTTTATCGTTTCGTATCTTTCTTTCCACGGATGGGTTGTGACAATGTTAGGGAAAAATCTCTCTGAAGTTTCAAGGTTGTGGTTTACCCTTTCAACGCCAGCTTCTTTCAAAACTTTTAGGTCTTCTTCGTCCACACTGCCAATGGATACACACACCTTAACAGGGATATTTTTTTTGATTTCTTTTACAGCTTCGGCTATTTGATAAACCTCCTCCTTTGTTGCTCTTCTTCCACTGGTTACTATGCAGTATCTATTGGCTTTTATGGATACAGCTTTTAATGCTCCTTCTATCATCTCTTCTTTAGGAACAAGAGGGTATGCATTTATCGGAGTTGGGTATTTTGAAGATTGAGCACAAAAGGAGCAGTCTTCTGTGCAGGCTCCATTTTTTGCATTTATCAGACAGCAGAACTCCACCTCATTTTTAAATACTGTTTCCCTTACCTTAGATGCCTGATTTATCAGCTCTTCAAGAAATTCATCAGGGGTGTTTAGTATCTTTAACCCTTCTTCTTTTGTAAGCTTTTCTCCACTTAAAACTCTATCAGCAAGATTTTTTATAAATTCCATCTCTTCCTCGTTAACCTTATTTTTCTGATTAGTTTACCATAAGAAGGGAAATAATTTTATATAATATTGTTGCTCTATAAAAAGGAGAGGATAATGGAAAAATACAGAGTTTTACTGGTCAATGACGACGGCTACCAGTCGGAAGGCTTGAAGGCAATAAGAGAAAGACTATTAGAAGAGGGATATGATGTGATAACCGTTACACCAGACAGGAACATGTCTGGCTCCAGCCATTCTCTCACTTTTACAAGACCTCTAAAGATAGAAAAGTTAGAGGAAAATTTTTATTACATTGTTGATGGAACGCCTGCTGACTGCGTTCATTTAGGTTATCATGTAATACTTGAGGGCAAAGCACCTGATATACTTGTTGCTGGTATCAACACGGGACCCAATCTTGGTAACGATATCTTTTACTCTGGGACTGTGGGAGCAGCAAGGGAGGGAACGATGCTTGGTATTCCTTCTGTTGCATTTTCACCAGCATCTTCAAAAAACCCAGACTTTTATGGGATGTCTAAAATAGCAGTAAAGATAGTAAGACAGGTTTTACATAAAGGACTGCCAGATAAAGTTTTCCTCAATGTTACATTTCCAAACATTCCTGTGGAAAAAATAAGAGGATTTCTTTTGACCCGTCAGGGAAGGAGTGCATACAGGGAAGAGATAAAAAAGTACATATCCCCTTCAAAAGAGGTTTACTACTGGATAGGTGGAGAGGAAGCTTTAGGTGAGGAGTGTGAAAAAGGAACAGATTATACAGCGGTAAAGGAAGGTTTTGTATCAATAACGCCGATAAAGTTAGACCTGACAGACTACAGGGGAATAGAGATTATGGAGAAGTTTGGATTTTTAGAGCTCAAGTAATGCCCATTATCTCTTTGTATTTATCTACTACAGCTCTCCTTACCTTTTCTGTGAACTCACTATCAAGGGACTGGACTATCTCCACGTATGTTCCTTTAGAGCTGACCTTTTTAGGAAAAGATATAAACAGTCCACCATGCCGAGACTCTATTACTTTTATACCTTTTATCACTAAGGTATCATCTATGGTAATATCGGCAACAGCCCTTACTCTGCCACCTATTCTCCCTGTATCAAAGGGGTATATCTTAACTTCTGTTATTTCCATTTCAAAGGGTCAGTATGTTATTTAGTTCAAAATCTGAAAGGTCTGGCTTTTTTATTTTCCCAAAGGATACTTCTAAAGGTTTTTCCACCACTTTGCCGTTTTCTAAAGCAACCATTATATTTTCTTTTCCTTTTACAAACTGTTCAACGGCAAATACACCAAACCGTGATGCTATTATCCTGTCGTATGCTGTAGGGCTTCCACCTCTCTGTATGTAACCTAACACAGAGTATCTTACACCTCCAAAATCGTAAGGTTTCAGCTTTTCAGACAGGATTTGTGCAATTTCTTTACCTGATGCAACTCCTTCTGCAACAACAACAATGGAAAAATGTTTTCCCCTTTTTCTTGCCTGAACTATAGAATCAACAATAACGTGCATTGGGAATGGATACTCTGGGATGAGAGTCACGTCTGCTCCTGCTCCTATCCCTGCTGATAGGGCTATAAATCCGCTTTTTCTTCCCATCACCTCAACTACGAAAACCCTTTCGTGGGACATAGAGGTATCCCTGATTTTGTCTATTGCCTGAACTGCGTTATTAACTGCTGTGTCAAAACCTATCGTGTAATCTGTGCCGTATGTATCGTTGTCAATTGTTTTTGGTATCCCGATAACAGGAACGCCGAACTCTTTAACAAGAAGATAAGCTCCCTGAAAACTGCCGTTTCCTCCTATTACAAAAAGGGCATCAATCTTTTCATCTCTTAGATTTTGTGCTGCAGTTTTTCTATATTGATACTGATGAAACCTTTCCTCTCTGGCGGACAGAAGAATAGTTCCTCCTCTATTTATAATCTGGCTAACGTCCCTTGGAGATAGATTGATAAACTCTTTCTCTATAAGTCCCTTAAATCCTCTTTTGACACCAATTACTTCTAAGTTATAGTAATGTCCTGCTCTGACAACAGCCCTTATGCAAGCATTCAAGCCGGGGGCATCGCCCCCGCTGGTCAGAACGGCAATTTTTTTCATCTTACTTTTTTACCATATAACAGTAATCAAATGTTTCAGCCATTGTTGGGTATATGTCTCCTGTAATTTTATCAACATATATTTTCCTGATTACGTTAATTCCTTCATAGCCTTTAAGATAAACCTGTCCGATGTAGTATCTGTTTCCTTCACACACGTCAAAAGATGACACTTCTCCTGTTCCTTTTATATACTCTTCAATCTTTTTCTTTGCTTGCTCGGCTGTTATTACAGGCTTGACATATGCTGTTTTGTGGGCTGTGAAATCTGCATTTTTCTGTGTCTCCTGGGACACAACAGCTGAACAGCCAACTGCAAAAATCAGCCCTGCTACCACCAAAAATCTTTTCATAACGCTACCTCCTAATATATTAGTGCTGTTAAGAAATAGTCTAAAATGAGAATAAGAACAGATGCAACAACTACTGCTGTTGTTGTTGACCTTCCTACTCCTTCAGCTCCCCCTTTTGTTATGTATCCAAAATAGCAAGCTACTGTTGTTATAACAACAGCATATACAGATGCCTTATAAAGTCCACCAAATATGTCTTTAAGTTCTGTAAAATCTTTCATTTTCTCCACAAACAGATAAGGATTGATTGAGTACAGATATGTTCCTACAAAGTACCCTCCTAAAAGTCCCGAAGCATAGGAAAGAATAGTTAGTGCTGGAACCATTATAAGGGCTGCTATAAGCCTTGGGGCTATAAGATATCTGAGGGGATTGACAGCCATTACTTCAAGGGCGTCTATCTGTTCTGTTATACGCATTGTTCCAATGTTTGCTGCCATTGCAGAGCCACTCCTTGCAGTTACCAAAAGGGCTACTAAAACAGGAGAGAGCTCTCTCGCAAGGGATAAAGAAACTAGAGCCCCTATCAAAAATTCTGCATTAAACCTGTGGAATGTTGGATATGTCTCTACTACAAGAACACCTCCTGTGAAAAAGCCTGTTATTGCAATTAGTGGAGCAGCAGTTACTCCAATTTCTTCCATATACTTGAGAATATGTTGGACTTTAGGAGGGTGTTTTATAGATACAAATACTGTTTGCAGTAATAATAAAGTTGCTTCTCCAACATGTTCAATAAATCTTTTGATTTTCTCCATAACTATATGTCTGCTATATCCTCTTCTAATAAATCAAGGTTATCATAATTTTCTTCTATTGTGTCATTTAAATGTTTTTCTGTTTCTTCTTCATAATAAGGTGTTGTTCTTGCAAGATTTTCAAACTTTGTGATTTCTTTCACAAAAGCAAGATTTACTATTCCTGTAGGGCCGTTTCTTTGTTTTGCAATAATTATCTCAGCTAATCCTTCTTCTTCTGGTGTTGGATTTTTTTTGTAATATTCAGGCCTGTGTATAAACATCACAAGGTCTGCATCCTGTTCAATAGAGCCACTTTCCCTCAAATCTGCAAGCTGAGGTCTTTTGTCTGCTCTCATCTCAGCCTGTCTGGAAAGCTGGGCAAGGGATATGACTGGTATGTCTAACTCTTTTGCCAGAGCTTTAAGCCCCCTTGATATTTCAGCAACTTCTTGCTGTCTGTTTTCTGTTCTTCTGTGGGAGCGCATAAGCTGCAGATAGTCTACTACTATCAGCTGTATGTCTTTTTCCCTTTTCAGTCTTCTCGCCTTTGCTCTTAAATCTAATATTGATATAGATGCTGTGTCATCTATATAAAGGGGTGCCTGTGATAATTCCATTGCTTTTTCTGTTAATTTCTCTAACTTTTCTGAGCTGAGAAAACCAGACCTGATATCTTTTAGCTTTATACGGGTTTCTAAAGACAGGAGTCTCATGGCAATCTGTTCTTTTGACATTTCTAAAGAGAAGAAAGCTGCAGGTCTTCTGTCAATAACAGCAACATTGTGAAGTATGGAAAGAGCAAAGGATGTTTTTCCCATTGCTGGTCTTGCTGCAATAATAACAAGGTCTCCTGAATGAAATCCTGTTGTTAATTTGTCTATTTCGTAAAATCCTGATGGTATTCCTGTTATTATTGTTTCTTTTTTTGACAGTTCATTTATTATTCTGAGGGTTTCTTTTATGACGTCTTTAATCTCATAATAGTGAGTTATAGCTCTGTCTTCGTTTAGCTTAAATATTTCTGTTTCTGCTTCTTCTATAAGCTGATTTATGTCTTTTGCCTTTTTAGACTTTTCTATGATGTTTTTTGCTACTAATATTAAATTTCTGGCTATTGCTTTTTCTTTTAGCTGATGGGCAAGAGTTTCTACTATGTTTGGAGGAGCAGCATCGTTTCCTATTAAACCAATATAAGCTTTTCCTCCTGCCTGTTCTAACTTTCCTTTTGAGTCAAGATAGTTTATTAAAACGAGGGGGTCTATCTCTTTTCCTTCTTCTGTAAGATGGTAAATTGCTTCGTATATTATCCTATGTTTCTGGTTGAAGAAATCTTCAGGTTTTAATATGTTGAAAACGACATCAACTGTGGAAGGGTCTAAAAATAAAGCACCAATGACAGCCCTTTCTGTCTGGTCGTCGTGGGGAAGTATTATATCAATTTCTTCTGCCATAGATTCACCATATATAAAATGGCCTGCATAGGCAGGCCTGAGTATTACTCTACATTTTCAGGAATTACATGAACCTTTATTACTTCACTGACTTCAGGATGCAGTCTGATTGTGATGTTGTATGCCCCTATGTTTCTTATGGGACTTCTGAGCATTATCTTCTTCTTTTCTACCTCTATTCCTTTTTCTTTCAAGGCTTCTGCAATATCAGAAGTTGTAACAGAGCCGTACAGTTTTCCTGTTGTTCCAACAGGCTTTTTGATTTCTATCTCTAATCCTTTCAGCTTTTCAGCTATTTCTAATGCTTTCTGCTTCTCTCTCTCTAACTTTCTGCTCTTTTGTCTGAGAATTTCCTGAACCATTTTTATGTTGCTGTCTGTTGCCTCGTAGGCAAGTCCTTTAGGTATAAGGTAATTCCTTGCAAACCCTCTTTTAACTTCTATGATATCTCCTATTGTTCCCCATCCTTCAACATCTTTGGCTAAAATAACCTTCATTTTTCCTTAACCTCCTACATTATTACGTATGGCAGTAATGCTAATTGTCTTGCTCTTTTGATTTCAACAGTGAGTTTTCTCTGATGTCTTCCACAGGTTCCAGAGATTCTTCTGGGAATAATTTTTCCCCTTTCTGAAATAAACTGTTTAAGGTATTCAGTGTCTTTGTAGGAAGGCTCTTTGCCTTCTGCACAGAACTTGCAGTATTTTTTCCTTTTTTGGAAAAATGGTTTGTTTTGAGCTGTTGGATTTTTATTAGCCAATTTTTTTACCTCCTTTAATTTTTAAAATGGAACGTCTTCATCGGAAGAAAAATCTTCTGATTCTGTTGTTATGTCAAGCTCAGGTTCTTCTTCTTTTTCTATTTTCTCAGCCTGTTTGCCAGATATTATACTTACCCTATCTGCTACAACTTTAACCTTTGTCCTTTTTTCTCCTGAAGCTGTTTCCCACCTGTCCTGTCTAAGCTGTCCTTCTATCAGTATCTGTGTTCCTTTTCCAAGCTGTTTGCCTAATCTCTCTGCAAGCATACCGAATGCTTCTATGTCAAAGAAGTATGTCTCTTCTTTCCACTCATCACTTCCTTTTGTCCTGTAAGGTCTATTTACTGCCACAGTAAAACTGGTAACTTGCAGTCCACTGGGCAAGAATCTTATCTCTGGGTCTCTTGTTAATCTACCGATGATGAAAACTTTATTAAGCATAAGCTTACTCCTTCTCAGCCGTTTCAGCTACTTTCTCTTCTTCCTTTTGCTTTGGAGGTTTTATCTTGAAGTTTAAAAATCTGATAACGTCTTCGTCCAGTCTCAGGTTGTATTCTAATTTACCAGGAAGTTCAAAATTGTCTGTTTTAAAGTTGAGAATAAAGTAATAGCCTGAGTTAAACTTCTGGATGGGGTAAGCAAGTTCTTTTCTTCCCCACTTTTCTTCGTTAAAAATTTCTCCACCATTTGAACTGATAAGATTTTTGATGCTTTCTACTTTTGAGGAAATCTCTTCCTCAGATAGTGTAGGTTTGAGAACAAAAACAAGCTCATAGTAACGCACGACATTACCTCCTTATGGTTGATTTTTTAATCAGCCTCCAGATAATATTCTGGAAGCAAGGAATTATATTACTTTTTGATTACAAAAATTCATAGATTTATCAACACCATATTTTAACACATTAAGTATGCATTGTGCTCCGTGATAAATAACTTTTTCAACTAATATTTCTTCACTTTTATTAAATGGAGATAAAACATACTCTACAACCTGTTCTTTCTTTTCAGGTCTTCCTATACCTATTCGCAGCCGTGGAAAGTTTTCTGTTTTGATATTCTCAATTATAGACTGCATTCCTCTATGTCCTCCACTGGAACCTTTTTTTCTGAGTTTTACTGTTCCCAGTGGAAGGTCTAAATCATCGTATATAACAAGTATTTCGTCTGGATTAAGATTATAATCCTCAAGTAGATTTTTGACGGCAACACCACTGTTATTCATATAAGTTTGTGGTTTAACGATGATAACATCGTGGTCTGGGCATTCGTATACGTGAGAAAAGGATTTTTCTATGTATTTTTTGTTACATTTAAGCTGGGAAGCCACAGCATCGGCTACCATAAAACCAATGTTGTGGCGGGTTTTTTCGTATTGTTTTCCAGGATTCCCAAGACCTATAACTGCTTTTATCATTTATCAGGTTGCTTCTGCTGTTTCTTCTTCTGTTTCCTCCACCACTTCTTCTACTTCAGGCTCAAGAACAACTGCTACAACCTCATCTCCAGGAGTCATTATTTTAACACCTTCTGGTGGAGTAATATCTCTAACGTGAAGAACATCTCCAACGTCAAGACCAGATACATCAACAACAATTTTTTCTGGTATTTTTCTTGGAACAGTTCTAACAACAACTGTGTGCAGAGGTTTTTCCAGTATTCCTCCAACTTCTAACCCTTTTGGTTTTCCAACCAGTTCTAAAGGAACTTCAACATCTAATTCTACACCAAAGGTTACTTCGTAAAGGTCTACATGTATAGGCTGGTCTCCTAAATAGTTATACTGGATGTCTTTTAATATGCATACTCTTGGTTCTTCTTCACCTTCAATTTTCAGGTCAATAAGGAACATCCCTGATGGTCTATCTGCAAGGTCTTTCCAGTATATGTAAGCATGAGCATTTTCGTGACCTTTTCCGTAAACTTCAACGGGTATGTAACCTTTTTTTCTATAAGCTTTAACTTCACTTTTCTTGCCGGGAGTTCTTGCTAATGCTTTCCACTCAATTCTTTGAATCATTTTTCTTCATACCTCCTTATACAAACAATGAGCTTACTGAGCTTTCTATGTTTATTCTTTTTATCGCTTCTCCAACAAGGTCAGATATTGACAAAACAGTCAACTTATCAAATTCTTTTTCTGTTGTGGGGATGCTGTCTGTAACAATAACTTCTTCAATTTCTGAGTTGGTTAATCTTTCTATAGCAGGCCCAGAAAACACAGGATGGGTGCATGCAGCTATAACAGATTTTGCTCCTTTTTCTTTCAGCATATTTGCTGCTGCAACAATTGTGCCTGCTGTGTCTATAATATCGTCTATAATGATTGCATTTTTTCCTTCTATATCACCAATTACATCCAAAGTCTCAACAACATTAGGTGCAGGTCTTTTTTTGTAGATTATGGCAAGACTTGCTCCTAACCTGTTTGCTAACATTCTTGCCCTTTCTACGCCTCCTGCATCTGGGGACACAACAACCATGTTTTCTAAATTTTTCTTCTTCAGATAATCTAATATCACAGGAAGAGCATATAGATTATCAACAGGGCAGTCAAAGAATCCCTGTATCTGTGCAGAATGGAGGTCTACTGTTAATACCCTGTCTGCACCTGCTTTTTGTATTAAGTCTGCTAAAAGTTTAGCGGATATAGGAACCCTTGGTCTGTCTTTCCTGTCCTGTCTTGCATATGCAAAATATGGAATGACAGCTGTTATTCTGTGAGTTGAAGACCTTTTTAGGGCGTCAAGAATAAGAAGAAGCTCCATTATATGGTCATTAACTGGTGATGTAAGAGATTGTATCACAAATACGTCTGCTCCTCTGACATTCTCTTTTATCTGAACTCTTATTTCACCATCTGAAAATCTTGTTACTAATGTGTCAACTAAAGATGTATGGAGGTACTGGGCAACCTTATGGGCAAACTCTAAGTTTGCATTTCCACTTATAAGTTTTAGGTGCTTACTCAAAAATTTACCTCCATTTTTATTTTAAAGATTTCTGAAAAAATGGCTGGGGAGGCAGGACTCGAACCTGCGACACCCGGTTCCAAAGACCGGTGTTCTGCCAGCTGAACTACTCCCCAATATCTATAAAAGGGTAGTTTCTATAAGTCTCCAGCCCTTGATGTCACAAACTTTTCTCAGCTTTGGAGCAGGCTCACCAACTGTAAAGACGCTGCTCCCGCTGCCGCTTACCAGAGGTCTGTATCCAAAAAACTTTAGAGTGTTTAACACCTCTTTAACCTCTGGAAAGCTCTCCTCAACTATTCTGCTAAGCGTATTCTCTGCCTTTTCAAATAACTTTTCAAAATCATCTAACAGACTATCTATTATATGAATATCTTCCTTTTTTGTCAACATTTCTAAGGTTACTTTTCTGTATATTTCTCCTGAAGATATCTGAACATCTGGATACACAATAAATATTTTTTCATTGAATCTTCTGTCTAAAAATCTCAGTTTATCTCCTATCCCCTCTCCAACAGCTAATCCTCCTTTTAGAAAAAAAGGAACATCAGCTCCAAGACTTTTTGCTATTTCAAATAGTTCTTTTTCTTCTAAAGGATTGTTGTAGATGTTATTCACATACTTTAGCACTGTAGCTGCATTTGAACTTCCCCCACCTAATCCTGCCCCTAAAGGTATTTTCTTGTAAATCTCAACTTCTACCTCTGGCTGTATTCCTGTCCATTCTTCAAACTTTTTTAGAGCTTTAAAGACGATGTTTTCTTCCTGTTTTATTCTGTAGGGATAGGTGATAACCCTTGTTGAAGGAGAATACTTTATAGTTATTTCATCGTGCAGTGATATTGTGTGGAATACAGTATATATCTCATGGTATCCATCAGCCCTTTTTCCTGTTATCCAGAGCCCTATGTTGACCTTTGCAAAAGATTTCAGTTTTTCCATAGCTTCTCCTTTATTAATTTATCTCTGGTTTATATTAATCAATATCTGATAAAATATTTTAAATCCTAACGCATTAGGAGTTAACATGGAAAAGGCTGTTTTAGCATTAGAAGATGGTCATTTTTTTTATGGATATGCTTTTTCTGGTTTTAGCAAAAAAGAGACCGGAGGAGAGGTTATATTTAATACATCAATGACTGGTTATCAGGAAATACTGACAGACCCGTCCTACAAGGGACAGATTGTTGTTATGACACCTTCAGAGGTTGGAAATTATGGTGTTAACTTTGAAGATTTAGAATCTGACAAAATTCACGTTAATGGCTTTGTAATAAAGGACTTATCTCCAATAGCATCAAACTGGAGAGCAAAAAAAACTCTTCAGAAGTATCTTGATGAAAGTGGAGTAATAGGAGTCTGTGGTATAGATACAAGGGCTTTGGTAAGGATAATAAGAAGATATGGTGTGATGAAAGGATACATACATATAGGTGAGATTTCCCCTGCCGAAGCTGTCAAAAGGGCAAAGAATATTCCTGATATATCAGAGTTAGACCTTGTATCTGAAGTAAGTCATAAAGAAATATATAGATGGGATGAAGGAACGTGGAGATGGCCTGAAGGTTACAGAAAGATAGAGAATAAAAAATATAAAGTTGCTGTAATAGATTATGGTGTAAAGAGAAATATACTGAGACTTATGGCTGACAGAGGTATGGAACTTGTATGCTTTCCATCAAATATTTCAGCTGAAGAGGTATTAGAGTTTAAACCTGATGGAATTTTTCTCTCTAATGGTCCCGGAGACCCAGCAATACTACATTATCAGATAGAGCAGATAAAAAAGCTCCTTTCTTCAGACATTCCTATGTTTGGTATATGTTTAGGTCATCAGCTTCTCTCATGGGCTATCGGTGGTAAAACTTATAAATTAGAGTTTGGACATCACGGCGGTAATCATCCGGTAAAAGACCTGAGAACAGGAAAAGTTGAGATAACTGCCCAGAATCATAACTATGCAACAGACCCTGACAGTCTTCCTTCCCATGTAGAGATTACACATATAAACCTTAACGACGATACTATTGAAGGTATTCGTCTTACTGACAGACCTGCATTTTCTATCCAGCATCACCCTGAAGCATCACCTGGCCCCCATGATTCTAACCATATTTTTGATGATTTTGTAGAGCTGATAGAGGAATGTAAAAGGTAAATGATTGAAAAGACAGACAATCAGATACTTAAAGAAAGATGGGCTTTAGGATCCCTTGTTCTTAATCTTGTTTTAACAATTCTAAAGTTTATCTTTGCTGTCTTTACTGGTTCTCTTGCCTTAGTTGCTGAAGCTGTTCACTCTTTTTCTGACCTGATCGCATCTATAATATCCCTTATAAGTGTTAAATTGTCTGCTAAAAAAAGCTCGGAGTATCCTTATGGGCTTTATAAGTTAGAAAATATAGCTTCTGTTGTAATATCCCTTCTTCTATTTTTTGCTGCCTACGAGATTATAAGAGAAGCCTTTTTTTCCCAAGAAGAAAGGACAGTTAAAAATACAGAAATAGCCATTGCTGTTATGCTTTTTGCTATGGTGGCAACATTTGTATATTCCCGTCTTGAACTAAAAGCTGCTAAAAAACTTAATTCTCCAGCTCTTTTAGCCGATGCCCAGCACATATGGGCAGATTTTATGTCTTCTGGAATAGTTATTGCTGGTTTAGTGGGAACCTATTTGGGATATGCTGATTTTGATAAATACGCGGCTGTTATCGTTGCTTTATTTATATTTCATAGTGGCTGGGAAATTTTTAGTTCAGGTTTAAAGGTTCTTCTTGATGTGTCTTTAGAAAAAGAAGAATTAGAAAAAATAAAGAAAATTATATATGCTCATCCAGCAGTAGTTGATATAAAACATATTAGAGGGAGGATAGCAGGTAGTTTCAAGTTTCTGGATATAGAACTGCTTTTACACAACTTTTCACTTCGTGAAACTCACCGAATTGTTGATGAGATTGAGCAGAAAATAAAAGAAGAAATTCCTAATATTGACTCTGTTTTTATACATTACGAACCTGTTAGGCAAGAAGGTTTAAGAATTGCTTTTTTAGTGGACGATTCTAAAACTGTAAAAGATTTTAAGGCAGCAACGCAGATAATTACAGTTGACATATCTGAAGATGGTAAAATTCAGATAAATAATCCGTTAGATGTTGAACCTGACGAAAAGGAAATAGGAGACATAATCTCAAAAATAAATGTAGACATAGTTGTGTCTTCCAATCATCCTGAAGAGTTTGAAGTTAGATGGAAACTTGCAAGAGCTGGCGTAATGGTGTGGGAAACTGAAAAGAGGGATTTTGAGAAAGCGCTTAATGAGATAGTAAGGTCTTACAACGAATTTAATAAAAAAGTTAAGGAGAAGCAAAATGATTAACAGAGTTATTGTCGGTTTAGACGGTTCTAATAGCTCCTGGGTTGCCGCAGATTACGGTATTTATTTTTCTGTTAAGTTAAAAAGACCTGTCGTAGGAGTTCATATAGTTGATATAAGACTTTTAGAAACACCATTTATTGAGGATTTAGCAGGAGCCCTTGGTTTTACCACTTATGCAGATATTACGCCGAAGCTGAAAGAGATTTTAGATGAGAGGGGAAAGGCTATTTTAAACGAGTTCGCAAAAAAATGTAGAGAAAAAGGGGGAGACTGTTCTATAGCTCAGGCATTTGGTATTGTTGCAAATGAGCTTGTTGAAATGGCAGACCCTGAAGACTTGCTAATAGTAGGAAAAACAGGTATGCACAATAAATTTGCTCCACTGTTTTTAGGTTCTACATCTGAGGCAGTTGCAAGAAAGTCAAAATGTCCTGTGATGATTACTACAAACAAATTTAAAGAAATTAAGAGAATAATTCTCGCTTTTGATGGTAGAGAAAAGTCTGTCCATGCTGCCCAGTATCTAAATGATTTTGCAAAAAATTTAAGTATTGATAAAGTTACTGTTATCTCTGTTCTTGAAGAAAAGTCAGGGGAGAAGGAAGAACACATAAAGGACCTGCTTGACAGTTATATAAAGATAGATTACCAGCTACACTTCCTGTATGGCTATCCAGAAGAAGAAATTGAAAGGTATATAAAAGAAAATAGAGAAGAAATAGACCTTGTAGTGATGGGAGCATACGGAGAGAGCAGAATTAAAGAGCTTATATTGGGAAGCACGACATCCTTTATAATTAATAAATCTCCAGTCCCCGTTTTACTCATTAAGTAAGGGTGATGTAAATTGGAAAAGGATTTTGGGGGATTTAGAAATATTCTGATTGTAGGATTGGGACTTATTGGAGGCTCTATTGCTGTATCTTTGAAAAATAGTGGTTATAAAGGAAAGATATATGGATTTGACCTGTCTGAAGATAGAGTGAAAAAAGCCATTGAGATGAAAGCTGTAGATGAAGCATTTACAGACCTGAAAAAAATACCATGGAAAGAGATAGACCTTGTTATTATAGCAACCCCTGTGAGAACATTTGAGAATGTTGCAAAACAGATAAAACCTTATCTGAAGAAAGATACAGTAGTTACAGATGTTGGAAGTGTAAAAGGAGATTTAGTAAAAACGTTAGAAGAAATACTAAAACCTGTGAAGTTTGTTGGAGCTCATCCCATTGCAGGAACAGAAAAAGAAGGTATAGAAAACTCTGTTGTAGGACTTTTTAAAGGAAAAAAATTGATACTTACAATAGATGAAGAAGATGAAAGGACAAAAAGAGTTGAAAAATTCTGGACAGATTTAGGTGCAAGAGTTGAGGTTATGGACCCTTATACCCATGATTTTGTTTTTGCCAGTGTATCCCATCTGCCTCATGCTGTTGCTTTTGCTCTTGTTGATGCTTTGATAGAGCTTTCAAAAGAGACAGGTATAGACCTTTTCCTGTATCCAGGAGCAGGATTTAAGGATTTTACAAGGATTGCTGCAAGCTCTCCAACAGTATGGAAGGATATTTTTATTGAAAACAAAGAAAATCTTTTGCATACAATAGACAGATTTATCCAGTCTATGGAAAAACTTAAAAGATATATTGAAGAGGAAAATCAAGATAAATTGATAGAAATTTTATCTGAGATTAGGGAAAAAAGATTATCCTTAGAAAAGGAGGAAAAAGATGTATAAAAAATTGTTGTCTTTAGCAGTGGGAGTTTCTTTAATTGTTTCCTGTCAGCAGGGAGAAGAGCATAAAACAAAACAGGTAGAAACAAAAAAAGAAACAAAAGAAGAAGTGGTTCAAAAAGAAACAGTAAAAGTTGACACAGAAGAGAAAAAAACTGTTGTTCAAACAGATGGAGAAGCTATATTCAAGGCAAAAGGGTGTGGTTCCTGTCACCAACCGAATGTGGACACAGTGGGACCTTCTTTGAAAACCATTGCACAGAAATACAAAAGTGGAAAGGATTCTCTTTTAAAGTTTTTGAAAGGAGAAGGTGAAGCGATTGTATGGCCTGAAAAATTTGGAATTATGAAACCTCAGCTCAATGCAACAAAATCAATGTCAGATGAAGAGTTATCTATGCTTGCTGACTTTATACTGAAACATTAGTCTGTAACTACTTTTAGACCTTTTGTTTTTGCGTAGTTTATCAAGGAGTAATATTCCTGCATATCTATAGGTTTGTTTAACTCCTTAAACATATATGCTTTGTAGTATGGGCGATACTGGGACATGATGTTTATGTGTGCATCTGGGCAGATAGAGCTGATAAAATCTATAACTTCTTTGCTTGTAGATAGATTTTCAGGAAGAACGAGATGTCTTATTAACACACCTTTATAAGCAATACCATTTTCATCTATTTTAAGATTTCCAACCTGTCTGAACATCTCTTTTATAGCTTTTTTTGTAATTTCTGGATAGTTTTTAACTTTAGAGTATTTCCTGCCGTAGCTGTTGCTGAGATACTTTATGTCAGGAAGATATATATCCACCACACCATCAAGGAGTTTTAAAGTTTCTATGCTGTCGTAAGACGAAGTGTTATAAACAATAGGGATTTTAAGCCCTTTTCCTACTGCCACGTAAAGAGCTTTCAAAAGCTGAGGAACAACATGAGAAGGTGTAACCCAGTTTATGTTGTGACACCCTTCCTCCTGCAGATAGAGCATAATAGCTGCTATCTCCTCAGGGGAATATTCTTCTCCTTCTCCTTCCTGACTGATGTCGTAGTTCTGGCAGTAAACACATCTCATGTTGCAGTAAGAAATAAATATTGTTCCACTTCCCCTGTATCCTCTAATGGGAAACTCTTCACCTCTGTGGGGGAAAAAGGAGGCAATTCTTACCCTTTCTCCTGTTTTGCAAAAACCCTTTTCTCCTTTAACTCTGTTTACCCTGCAGCTGTGGGGACATACGGTGCATTCTTTCAGAATATCATAAGCTTTTTCCACTCTGTCTTTCAGCTTTCCCTCTTCATAAAGCCTGATGTAAGAAGGAGTTGATTTTGTCATTGTTAAAAAACTTGATAAATATCTTTTAAAATTTGCCTGATTGCCTATATTAATATATGTAAAAAAACAAAAAATCAAAGGAGGTAGGAGAGATGGAAGAAATCAGAATGCCTGTTATAGGAGAAAAATTCCCATCTCTGCAGGTTAAAACAACTCACGGAGTTAAAAAACTACCTGACGATTATGCAGGTAAATGGTTTGTGCTGTTCAGTCATCCTGCAGACTTTACACCTGTCTGCACAACAGAGTTTGTTGCATTTCAAAAGAGAAAAGAGCAGTTTGACCAGCTAAACTGTGAACTGATTGGCCTGTCCATAGACCAGGTATTTTCCCACATAAAATGGGTTGAATGGATAAAGGAAAAAACAGGTGTTGAAATCACATTTCCCATTATTGCTGACGACATGGGACAGGTTGCAAAACAGCTGGGAATGATACATCCTAAAAAGGGAACAAACACTGTTAGAGCCGTATTTATAGTAGATGATAAAGGTATCATAAGACTGATACTTTACTATCCACAGGAAGTAGGAAGAAATATTGATGAGGTAGTTAGAGCTGTAAAGGCACTTCAGACAACAGACAAGTACGGTGTGGCAACACCTGCCAACTGGCCTGAAAATGAGCTTGTGAAAGACCACGTAATAGTTCCGCCAGCAACAAGTGAGCAGGAAGCAAAAGAAAGACTGCAAAAAGCTCAAGTAGGAGAAATTGAGTGCTTTGACTGGTGGTTCTGCCACAAAACAGTGTAAGGGGGATTGCCCCCTTTTATTCTTTTAGGCTTATTATACAGGCCTGTTTTATCTGCTCTCTTATCTGTTTATATTTTCCTGCAGGTAGATTACATACTTTGACACACTGCTGATGGAAATGTTTTGCTGTCTGGGGATTTACATTCCTTTTCAGCAGAGAGCTTTCTAAGGCTTTTCCCAACTTTTCGCAGTTTTGATTTTCTACATCACAGGCGTCAAGTATTGACACATAGGCATTGCATGTATCTTCAATCTCTCCTGCAAAAGATAAAGAAGACATCATTAAAATAGAAATAAAAATCCTTTTCATAACATCTCCGTTTTTTTGATTAATTATACTACGCAATCTTCTGCAGTTTCTCTTCGTTTTTCTCTATATAAATCTCCCCAAATTCTTCTTCCTGATATATATTTATAACCCCTTCATAGTTAAGGAACAGAAGGGCAACAAAAGCCTGAGCCCTGTTAGGATGGTTAAGCTGGGATAGAGTGATAATTCCTTCTAAATTTTTAAACTCTTGTTCTAATGCTTCAATGGTTTCTTCAAGGGTTGCATGGAACAGTGGTATCTCTAATGTTTTTGGCTTTCTCCTGTAAGGTTTTCTTCTTGTGTATTTTCTTTTTGGTTTAAACTCTATCACAGGAGCTATGTATTTTTTCAGAACGTGGGCTATCTCGTCTATTGTATAAAACCTCTTAATGCCGAATATTCTTTTCCTGTGTATTTTTTCAGAGTTTTCTTCTTTTTCTCCCAAATCTAAAGCATCAGCTTTCATTTTCAGTAGCAGTGCAGCAGCAGCAAGGGCTTTTGATGCAAGCCTCAGGTTGGGAATGTGCATATTTTTTATCTCCTGCAGATATTTGTCTGCCAGCTCTACAATGTCAACATTCCACGGGTCTATCTCACCGTTAATCATCAACTTGAGCACTATATCAAATGGGTGTTTCTCAATCTTTTCGTCAAACATCTTTTTACCCTCACTCCTTTTTCAACCTTTCGGCATTTATACAGTTTTCTAAATACTTTATAAAGTCTTCTGGTAAGTGAATGCTGTATTTTAAGGCAAAAATGTTATCTTTTTCTATCTGCTTTTGGCTTATCTTTATTATATCTTTTTCTGTTGTAAGCCACAGCTGTTTCCCAGGGAGGGCTAATTTCCTGTA
Source organism: Persephonella sp. (assembly GCA_026987075.1). Lineage (GTDB taxonomy): Bacteria > Aquificota > Aquificia > Aquificales > Hydrogenothermaceae > Persephonella_A. Next base: position 18,690 of record JALSNI010000053.1, read on the forward strand.
ATCATAATGGTCAGGGAAGGATATAAACCGGGATATGGTAAATCCCACTTTTTTGGATAATTCTTTTACAGTCTGGAAAAACTGCTGATTATTTCCAAGACCTGAAAAAGCTCCTACCTCTTTTCCTTTCAGAAAGTTTAGGTTTTTGCTTTCTTTAAGGTCTGTTATACTTTCAATTTTCTCTTCAGAGATAAATAACTGTTTTTCAGAATTTTTTAGAAACTCCAGTACTTTTTCAGAATTTTTTGCTCTGTTCAAACGGTTCACTACAATAATGTCAGCAAATCTGTAAAACTCTGCAGGTTCCCTCAGTCTTCCTGCAGGGAGAGGTTTATCTTCCCAGAAGGGTTTTGTTGCATCTACAACCAGTATGTCTAAATCTCTGTAAAGCTGGAAATGCTGGAAACCATCATCTAACAGAAAGACATCAACAGGAAAGCTGTTTAAGGCTTTTATTCCTGCTTCATATCTACTATGAGAAACAACAACAGGAATGTTGTTTTTTGCCATAAGATAAGGCTCATCTCCTGCCTTTTCCCACGGGACAAAAACAGATTTTCCATCAGATACGATAACTGTTCCTCTGCTTTTCCTTCTGTATCCCCTTGACAGGACGCATACTCTGTATCCTTTTTCCTGCAGTTTTTTTGCTGTGAATATAGTAAGAGGCGTTTTTCCAGTTCCACCAACAGACAGATTTCCTATGGATATAACAGGAACCGGGAGTTTTTTCTGTTTTAAAATGCCCTTGTAGTAAAGTTTTCTCCGTATTACAGCAAGTTTTTCATAGATGTTTGATACAATATTTAGCATAGTTATAATATATCCTAAAAATCAATGGAGATAATATTGGGTATTTTTTCGTCTTTTCCCATACTAAATAAGCTTAATATGAATAGTTTCATTATCGTGGTCGTTTTAATAAGTTTAGCTTTTTTTATGGCAACTTCCATTAATAGTTACATTTCTTTTAAATTTTTTAAGCTTACAGGAAATGTAGAGATACCTAAAATTAAAAACAGCTTGAATGAAAAACAGGTAGATTACACAAAGATAACATATCTTTTTGAAGACGTATCAGCAAAGGAAGCGATGAAAACCCAAAATAATATTTCCACATCAACTTTGGTGGAAGGTGTAGAAGGATTATCCTTTATAGGCTCTGTTATTTCTAAAAATAGAAAGTTAGCCTTTTTGAAAAAAGGAAATCAGGTATTTTTCCTTGAGGAAGGAGATAGAGTCAATGGATTTAAAATAAAAGAAATAAACAAAATTTTTGTGAAATTACAAAAAGGAAACCAATTATACGTTTTATATCCCAAGGGGGGAAATAGTAGTATTTGTCCAAAACAAAAAAATGCAACCACACAAAATTTAGAAAAAAAGATAATAAAAGTTAGCAAATTAGAAGTCCAAAAAGAAACAGAAGACATTGGTAAGCTTCTTAAAAATGTTAGAATTGTCCCTGTGGTTAAAAATGGAGAGACAATAGGATTTAGATTTACTTACATAAGTCCTAAAAGTCCATTATACAAATATGGACTGAGGTCTGGAGATTTGATTAAAAGTATTAATGGAATGCCTGTGAGAACAGCTGAGGAAGCATTTAAAATATATAATATGTTAAGGAATGAGGAACATATAACTTTAGAGATAGAAAGACGGGGAAAAAGGAAGGTTATATTCTATGAGATACAGTAAACTTTTGATTATTCTATTTTTATTTATCACCACTGTAAATGCATTTTCAATAACTATTGGTGAACTAAATAAGTTAGCAAAAGATTTTAAAAAGGACAACTCAGTAGTGCTAAATTTTGAGAGGATAGACATAAAATTACTTAGCTATTTTATGTCTGCATTAACAGGAAAAAACATTGTTTATGACCAAAGCATTAAAGGGGAAGTTAGTCTTATATTTAACACTCCTGTTTCCATAAATGAGGCGTGGGACATATATACCACTATACTAAAATCAAGAAATTATGTGGTAATAGACAGGGGTAGTTTTGTTGAAATTATTCCAGAAAACCTTTCCAGAAAAACAACACCGCCAGTGGTAACTTCTGAGGGGAAATCTGAAGAGTTGGTCACATTTGTGTATAGGTTAGAAAAGTCAGACATTACCCAGATTCTTAATATTTTGAGGGGATTGAAATCTCCAAGAGGTATGGTTTTTTCCTACAATCCTGCAGGAGTGATAATAATTACAGATACCCGTTCAAATATAGCCAGCATGAAAAAAGTTATTTCCTTCATAGAAAACTCCACATCTCTTGAAAAGATAAAAATTTACAACCTTTCCTATGCCACTTCAGGAGAAGTAACAACAGCTCTGAACTCTCTACTCTCGGACAAAAGTAAAAAGGGAATAACAGTTAAAATAATGAATCTCCGTTCCCAGAATTCACTGTTAGTTAAAGCTCCCGAAAGCCTTTTTAAAGAGATAGACAAGATAATAAAAGAGATAGATAATCCTTCTTCAGTTTCTAATGTGGGCAGGAAGTTCTGGATACTAAAGCTAAAAAACTCTAAGGCAGAAGAGATAGCTAACGTGCTAAATAAATTACTGCAAAATATAAGTCTGATAGTTTCCACCTCTCCGAAACAGGAGAAAAATGTGAAAAATCTCAAAGGGAAAAACGTGGCAACATTTAGACCAAAAACTGTTCAATCCTCAAAAGACAGACCAAAAGTGGTGGCAGAAAAAAACAGTAACACCCTAATAATATACGGTTCAAAATCAGAATTTGAAGCTATAAAAGATATTGTGGAAAATTTAGATAAAGAAAAAAAACAGATACTGATAACAGCCCTTATTACGGAAGTTTCAGAAAAAGTGCTCAAAGAGTTAGGTATCAGATGGCAGTTGTTTGGCACATATGGAGGAGCAGCCTTTAAAGGAGGTATATCTCAGGAAGGGTTTTACAACTTAGTTGGAGCAACAAACTTTGCAGTAGGAGCTTTGTCCACTTCAGGAAAAACAGTTAACATTGCCGGAACACCTTTGTTTTTTCCAGACCTTTTATTTTTATTCTCTGCATTAGAGAGGGGGACAGGGTTTAACATCATATCTTCTCCAAAAATATTAACAATGGAAAACAAAGAAGCTGTAATAAATGTATCACAAGTTACCCCTTTTGCCCAGAGTTTAAAGTTTGATGTTAATGGAAATCCAATAATAAATTATGACTACAGAGAGGTAGGGCTGAAACTGAAAGTAACACCACATATAAGCGGGAAAAATATCATTATGGAGTTACATCAGGAAGTTAACGACGTAATAGGTTTTGAAAAACCCCAAATTGGACAGATAAGTTACGTAGTGCCTATAACTTCAAAAAGAGAAATAAATACAAGTATTACTGTAGAAAATGGAAAGACAGTTGTTTTGGGGGGGCTTGTTTCTAAAAAAACAATCAAAACAATGGAAGGGGTTCCCCTTTTATCAAAAATCCCTGTGATTGGAAATCTGTTTAAATATAAATCTAATGAGTCTGATAAGACAAATCTCTTTGTTTTTATAACCCCTTACATAATAAACACTCCTGAAGATTTAGCAAAAATAACAGAAGAGCATAAAAAGTTAGTGGAAATACTAAATAAAAAGGAAAGAGAGAAAAGTAAAATTGAAAAAAAGGAAAAGAGAGATAGTATAGAAGATTATAGAGAAAAATATTTTCAGTAAGGACACAGGTATGGAACAAGTTTTGACAATAGATTTTTTTCGCAGTAATAAACTACTACCTGCGGGAGACAACAGATATTATGTTACAAAAGAAACGCCATATTTTGCAATAGAAGATGTTAAGTTTTTAACAGGAAAATTCCCTGAGCTTATATTAATATCTGAGCAAGAGTTTCAGGAAAAGTTAGAAGAATACATATCTCAGATATCCCATAGTATAAATAAACAGACAGAAGAAGAAATAGAAGGAATTGAGGATATACTTCAAGGAGCAGATACTGTTTCTGTACAGCTTTTGAACTCTATTTTCCTTAATGCTGTAAGAAACAATGCTTCAGACATACATTTTGAACCTTTTAGAGATAAAGTTATCGTTAGATTTAGAGTAGATGGTATTTTACACCAGATACATACAATAGACAGAAATATCTTTCAATCTATTTCTTCACGGATAAAAGTCATAGCAAAACTTAATGTGGCAGAAAAAAGACTTCCTCAGGATGGAAGAATTAGAATAAGAATAGGAAAAAAAGAGTTGGATATGAGGGTTTCTACTCTGCCTACAGTGTTTGGGGAGAGGGTAGTAATAAGACTTTTAGATAAGTCAAACAAGTTGTTGACTCTGAATGAATTAGGTTTTTTATCGGAAGATTTAGAAAAATATGAGCAAATTATCTCAAAACCTTATGGAATAGTGTTAGTTACAGGTCCTACGGGTTCGGGTAAATCAACAACACTGTATGCTTCTTTGCTAAGATTAAAAAATCCACGCAAGAATATTATTACAGTGGAAGACCCTGTAGAGTATCAGATAGAAGGAATTAGCCAGATACAGGTAAAACCTGAAATAGGTTTAACATTTGCTGCAGGACTACGGAGTATTTTAAGACAAGACCCTGATATTATAATGGTTGGTGAAATCAGAGACCTTGAGACTGCAGAGATGGCAATACATGCGTCAATGACAGGGCATCTGGTTTTATCCACACTTCACACAAACGATGCACCCTCTTCTATTACAAGGCTTGTAGATATGGGGATAGAAAGCTTCCTTGTTGCTTCATCATTAGAAGGGGTTGTAGCTCAGAGATTAGTAAGGAGGATATGTGAAAACTGTAAAGAGGAGATTGTGCCAGGAAAGGAAGAAAATACTCTTTTAGAAAGAGAGTTGGGAATGTCTGCAGATAGATTGTATAAAGGAACAGGATGTGATACATGTTTAGGAACAGGTTACAAAGGTAGAGTTGCTATATATGAGATAATGGCAGTAGATGAAGATATGAGGTCTTTTATAACTAAACATTCTGACAGTAAACAGATTAGAGATTTAGCAATACAAAAGGGAATGAAAACTTTACTTCAAGATGGTTTGAAAAAAGCTCTTAAAGGAATTACAACTATAGAAGAAGTATTACAGATTACGAAGGTATAAGATGCCTGTTTATAAATACACAGCAGTAAATCCTAAAGGAAAAGAAGAAAAAGGTATTATAGAAGCTACTTCCCTATCTCATCTCAGGGATATACTCTCTTACAAAAATCTTATTCCTGTTTTTGTTGAAGAAGTAGATGTTTCTGTTAAAAAAGGAATGTTAAGCAGATTAATTGCCAGATTGTCTTCCCAGAAGGTTTCTCAAAACGAATTAGCTCTGCTCCTGTATCAACTTGGAATTTTATTAGAAAAAAATGTTCATATAACTGAAGCGATAAATATTGTTGCAGAAAGTCAAGAAAACAGCTTTATAAAAGATGCTCTTTTAAAGTCAAAATCGTTAATAACTGAAGGAAAAAAAATAGCAGAAGCATTCAAAGCTACTAACATATTTCCTGACTTTCTTGTTGAAATGGTAAAAGCAGGGGAAGAAAGTGGAGCGTTAGGAAAGATTTTTATATCTTCATCAGAGTTTATAGAAAGGCAGAATCAGTTTAAATCTCAAATAGTAAACTCTTTAATATATCCTTCTATAGTCATAGGAGTTGGTTTTGTTTCCTTATTTATAATTATGCAGGTTGTCATTCCTACAATAACTAAAATATATGCTCAGTTTAAGATTGAAGTGCCAACCTCTACAAAAATAGTTATAGCTCTATCAGAGTTTACAGGATTTTTTATAAAAACTCTTCCCTTTATAGGTATACTGATTTTTGTTTTCAGAAAAAAACTTTTTAAAGAGGAATACATAGAAACTATAAAAATGAAAATACCCTTTTTTAAAAAAGTGTATTTATACTCAGAAATATCAAATTTTTCCAGTACAATGCATTTGCTTTTACAAGGTGGGCTGACCCTGACTCAATCTTTAGAGATAGCTGCCAGCTCATTAAAGAGTAAATATCTAAAACAGATAATATCAGAAGGAAAAGAAAAAGTAGAAAAAGGTTTTAAATTGTCTTGGTTTTTAAAGGATAAAAAATTAATACCTTCAGAAGTTGTTCAGATGATAGCATTAGGTGAAGAAAGTGGCAGATTAGAAGAGATGTTTAGACTGTTGTCTGTTCTTTATAGAAAACATACAGAAAAGCTGATATCGAAATTTTTAACTTTGTTAGAGCCATTAACCTTAATTATTTTGTCTGTTATGATAGGCTTTTTTATATTTGCAACGCTGTTTCCAATATTTAATCTATCCATAAAATAAAAGGAGGTTATGATGGAAAGAAACAGAGGATTTACCTTGTTAGAGTTATTAGTTGTTATTGTCATACTTTCACTTCTTGCAGCTTTACTTATCCCTAAATTTACAGGGCGAGTAGATGAAGCAAAAATAAAGACTACAAAAGTTCAGCTAAAGGAAGTAAAGAGAGCTTTAGAGATGTATAGAATAGATAATGGAAGGTATCCAACAACAGAGCAAGGACTGAAAGCCTTAGTTAAGAAACCTACCACAGAGCCTGTTCCTAAAAAGTGGAAACAGTATTTGGAGGCAGTTCCAAAAGATGCATGGGATAACGAACTTATATACATATACCCATCAGAAAATCACCCATTTGAGCTAAAATCTAAAGGACCTGATGGCGAGTTAGGAACGGAAGATGACATATCAGTGTGGGACGATGACAAACAATAAAGGATTTACCCTTTTGGAAGTTGTGGTGGCAGTAGTTATACTGTCTGTATCCCTAACAGTTATAATTCAAATTTATACCAATTATATAAAACATTTAAGGGCTGATACAGAGCAGATTGAGAGTATTCAGAAAGTAAAAAGATATATATACCACATTACAGAAATAGATAGCCCTATACCAAAAATAAAAGTAGAAACAAAAGAAACTAAATACGGAATTAGTAAAGAGATATTTTTAATAGATGAAAATGAAGTGCTGTTCAGATACAAATTTTAATAAAGGGTTTACTCTATTAGAGTTATTAATAGTTGTTGTGCTGATAAGCATAGTGTTTAGTATAGGAGGAATGGTATTTATAAACAACCTAAAAAGTTTTTCTGATTTTAACATAGGACTGGCAGAAAAATCTCTGGAAATAGGGTTTGTAAATCAGCTGTCTTCTCAGATGTTTTCAAAATACGAAGGAAAACCTACAAATTTTGTTCTTACAAACAGTTCCTTATCCTTTTATACCTACTATCCAGTAATATTTGATGGGTTAGTTAGAGCTGAATATACTTTTGAGAAAGATGAGAATGGAATAGTTACAGTAAAATATGAAGAATTCCCTTATGTAGATGGAAAGTTAGGTACTTCAGGACTGAAAAAAATATTTATAGGAAAATACAATAATATCAGTATAGAGGTTCTACAAAATGGCGTATGGGAAAAAATTTATAAACACAAAAAATTTCCCCAAATTGTAAAACTGAAAATAAATAGCTTTACTTACTATATCACAGTAAATGCACAGGAAAACTAATGCTGATAATATTTGCAATTACTATTGTAGGTAGCTTAATTTTTATGCTTTCTTCTATAACAGAGGAGTATTATATCTATAAACAATACTTATACGAATACGAAAATAGAGAGCAGATTTATCTTATTTTTAACTCTGTGGAAAAAGCTGTAAAAAACCTCTTTAAAAATGATGATGCCACATATGACAGCTTAGATGAGTTCTGGGCTAAACAGATTCCTTTTATAACAGAAGATGCTCAGATTAACGTTCTAATAGTAGACCAAGAAAGATATTTAAATCCCAACTATCTAATATCCAAAAATGGAAAAGATATTAATCAAACTTACTTTCAGATATTCAGCAGATTGTTTGACCAGTTAAACATTGATAAACAGATTATATACAACATTATAGACTGGATAGACACTAATAACGTCTCTGACGGTGGAAATGAACGTTACAAAGATTATCCTACCAAAAACAATAAATTAGATAGCTTATCAGAGCTGAAGCTGATAGGAGTAGACGATAAAACTTTAAACGGCTACGAAAAAAGTGGTATTCAGTATATTGGACTTAAAGATATTTTATCTGTGTATACAGATGGAAAAGTTAATATTAACACCTGTTCTAAGCAGGTATTGATCTCTTTAGACCCAGATATAGACCAAAACCTTGCAGAAGAGATAATATCATATAGAAAAAAAAGAGCATTTAAAAGGATAGAAGACTTGTCATTGGTAGGAGGCGTTAGCTCTGATATCATATACAGACTAAAGAGAAGCAATGTAGTTGATGTTAAAAGTAAAAATTTTTTAATTAACGCAGAAATTATTTACAGGGAGAGAAAATATAAGCTACAGATATTAATAAGACGGGAAGGAAACAGCTTAAAAACAGTTTGGAGAAGGTTGTTGTAAAATGTATATAAAAGCAAAAGATTATTTTTACCAGCAAGAGCTAACTGGAAACATTAATATACTAAGGAAAACAATTCATATAACTAAAGAAGACAAGAAAGGGTCTGTTTATTCATACATACCTTTTAAGTTTTCCAGTTATAGGGTTTATCAGTTTCCCTTTACAGATAAAGGTAAGGTATTAAAAGCTGTAAAAACATCTCTTGTTATGGAACTAAAAGATATTTCCCCTTATGAAATAGACTTTTATCAGAAAGAAAATAAAGTCTTTTGCGTAATAACGAGAAAAGAACTAATAGAACAGCTGTTAGAAGCATACCCTAATTTAGAGCTTTTAGACAGTGATATTTTTTGTCTTATAAGACTTGCCAAACATAACGGAATTGCAAGGGGAGTAATATACCATTTTTATGAAGATTTCGTTTTATATATAAAATTTTCTGATAGCTTTCCTCTTGAAGTAAGAACGTATCCAAAAACAGACATTTCCGTAGAAAAAGACGCATTACTTTCAGGAAAAATCCCTGAGCAGTTTAAATCTGAAAGAGTGCTGAATAATCCAACAAAAGACCCCCAGCTAAATATATTGTTTGGACTTTTGCTGAGACCTATATATCAAGAAGGCATAGATTTTCTGAAGAGAGAAAATAAAGGGTTTTTAGATATTTTAGTAAAATCGGTGATTTTTATAGTTATTGTGTTATTTATTATAAACATAGGTTTGTCTGTTCAGAAATATTTCCTCAATAAACAGCTACTATATGTAAAAAACAAAGAAAAGGAGATTTTTATCAAGTACTTTGGAAGCTCAAAAGTGATAGACCCTTTATCTCAGGCAAAAGGCTTGGTCTCAGTTAAAGATAACTACTTTCAAAAAGATGGAGCAGACATACTGTATCACATTGCCCAGTCTAAAAGATCTATCCCCTCCATAAAAATCACAAAAATTACAGTAGAAAATACAGAGTTTTATATAAAAGGATTCGCAGATAGTATTGAGAACATTGACAGATTTAAAACCATACTAAATAGAAAGTTCAGGCAGGTAAGTGTGGAAGAAAGCAAAAAAGATGCAAGTGGAAAAATCCGTTTTTCAATAAAGGGTGAAGGATGATAGAGAGGTTATACTTTTATTTTAATTCATTAGAAAAAAGAGAAAGATATTTAATATCTTTCGGAATAATTTTTGTTATCCTGTTTATAGGAATATTTTTCATAACAGTTCCCCACTACAAATCTGTAAAAAAAGTAGAAGAAAAGTTGTATAAAGAAATAGAAAAATACAACGAACTAAGAAAATTGGCAGGTTTATACAGAGCAAACAATAAGTTAAATAGAAAAATAGAACCATTAACGTTAGCCAAAATAAACGAGCTTTCACAAAAAGCAGGAATAAAAGAGTTTTTACAATCTATACGTCCTGTTGAGAAGCAGGGTATGCAAAGTTATGAAGTTATCATAAAGGGAGTGTCTTCTGAAAAGTTTTCAGTTTTTATCCACAACATCAAACAAGAAGGGTATAAAATCTACTTTATTTCTGTTGAAAACCCAGCTCAGAGCCAAAAATTAAACGTGCGAATAGTCTTGGGAGACTAACATGCTAAAAAAGGTGTTACTGTATATATTTGTTTTTTTTATTTCATTTGTTTTATTTTTTGCTTTTACATTTCCTATAGACAGGTTATTATACTCAAAATTAGTAGAGTTAGGAGCAGAAGCAGATTCAGTAAAAGGAAATCTTTTTCATATAGAGATAAAAAATCTAAAATACAAGTTGTTCAAGGGGGACAAAATAGATGTAAAAAATCAGCTTTTTACAGCTGTTATAACTTTAGATAATAAAATATTTATAAATATTAATCCTTTCACGAGAACGTTTGAATTAAAAACATCTCAAACAGAAATACATAGATTTTTAACAAAACCTTTAGCAAAAGGGCAGATTACAGCACAGTTGCAGGGAAAAATAAAAGAAAAGAAAATATTATTAGACGGAAATATCTCTCTTTTTCTAAAAGAAAACAAAATTTTTCCAGAAAAGAATATAAATGTAAAAGTAAACATAAAAAATAAAAACAGTGTATCTGCCAGCATAAACTCAAAAAATCTGGATATTCAGTTTAATGGCAGATTAGAGCTTCCGTTAAACGTTAATAACGCTTCTTTAAAAGGACAGATTACAGGCAAGATTTATGGATTAAAAACAAGAAAAAATGTATTTTTTAAACTAAACAACCTGAAATTTTAAAATTTTGTGGTGTATTTTTTATAAAAGATTTATTAAAATAAGTTTAAAAGTATCATATATCTGTGAGGAGGGCAAAATGAAGAACTTATTAAAATCTGCAGCACTGATGTCGTCAGCATTGTTTATTTTCTCCTGTGGAGGAGGTGGTAGTGATAGTGGTTCAACTACAACAACTACTTTAACAGGACAGTTTGTTGATGCACCAGTTGCAGGACTGCAGTATACGACTTCTTCTGGGTTGACAGGAACAACAGACGAAAACGGATACTTTAAGTACAGAGCTGGTGATACAGTTACATTTAAACTTGGAAAAATTATACTTGGAGATGCAAAGGGAAATGATGTAGTTACTCCTACTGCTCTTTTTGTTGATGAAACTACTGACCCTACTCAGTTACAACAAAAAGTAAAAACTGTCGTGGCACTACTACTTGCATTAGATGAAAATCCAGATGACGATAAAATAACAATTTCAGAGACTGTTATTCAGCAGCTGGATAATCTGACTACAGAGAAAAATATAGAAGAGGAAGATAGTCCTGATTTTACAGATGTCTCTGTAGATATTGATGGTGATGGTCAAAAAGAGAATTTAGACACAGAGGTTGAAAACAAGAAAACCGAAGCAGAAAACCATTATGACCAGACGCTGTATAGTTTACTTATTAATGCTTTGAATAAATTTAATGGTAAAGATTTTTACTTTACTAATGACAATCCTCCTGTCAGATGCACACTCCAATACAGTGGTGGAAATCAGTTTTCTTTCCACTGTCCTGAGAGACCAGAAAAAAATGATACAGTTACTATTTCTCAGAATCCTTTAAGACTTACCTCTTCAGATGGTATAGAACACTATGTTATATCTGCTGATGATGATGAAATATGTGTGTACTGGGAAGAAAACCAGACTACAAAAACAACTTGTTTAAAATTGTGGGAAGATGAAAAGAACTATGAACCTAATGTGGTTGACATAACTGATACAATTAGAGGAACAGTCCTAAATCTTCAAAATCCTGCAGAGTATAAAATAAGAATTACTCCAAAAGTAGAACAGGTAGAAGGTGAATGGGGTGGTGTTGTATGTCAGATTAATTCTGATGGCTCATTTGGAAATCAATGTTTTGTCCATGGAAACTTAGCTAACTATACTACATCTACGACATATCAAGTTATAATATTCAAAGATATAAATGATGACTGGCATTTTAATCCTGATGAGGAGTCTGAAGCTGTATACGGTGCAGAGAATGTGACGTTTGATAGTTTGACAAATATACAGATAGATGTAAATAACTCCGAAAATCCTCCTTCAGATAATTATGCAATTGACATAACCTCTTTTGAAAACTTTTTACAAAGTATTGATGGTAAAAGACTTTTTATTACAAGTTCTGACTATGATGAGCAAAATCAAATAACTGTGCAGGAAGTTTACACATGCGTAGTTAACCCAGACCTGCAAAATAAACAGATAAACTTCACTGACTGTTATGGAGATGAGGCAAACCCTGATTTTTCACTGGTTTACTGGGAAGAAAACGGGTATGTTTATCTTAGAGGAGCAGATGAGAATAGCACAGTTAAAAATCCTCTATTTATTTTAAACTCTAAGATAGCCTGTATTAAAGAATTTATATCTGACAATGAATATCACCTTTCCTGCATATTTAATGTAGATAATCCTATTATTAAACAGTCCCAACAGGATGTTAAAAATGCTGTTTTAGGTCTGTGGAAGAGATATAAAGTAGAAAACAATAATGAATTTTCTACTTTAGTTGATAATGGTGCATGTATTAGATTCAACAGTAATAATACTCTTGATTACATAACGCAAAATAACACAGAATCTCTTAACTACCAAATTCAATTCTATAATATGCTTAATTACGGAGCAATTAATGTTGTTACTGTTTCAACCACTGATGAGGATATTTACCTTTTCCCTCTTTACAAAGATTCATCTGGTAACTTAATGATGTTTAATATCTGGTATAACAAAAATAGAAGTCTTGATGATGCAGATGTCCGTCTATTTAAACCGGTAGATAGTTGTTTCTAAATTTTATCTCAGGGGGATTTTCCCCCTACTCCCTTTATTTACCATTTACATTTTTTTCGGTATTAAAACGAATGCAAGCCCTCATTCCAATTTGTATATCCGTATTTTTTAACCTTCCTGTTTTCTAAATTTTCATAAACTCTATAAATCTATGTTAATAATAAAAGTTCCAAAACATATTTTCATCTCTTTTTCCTATCTCAAGAAATCTAAAGCTTCTATTAAATATTGCTCTCCATATCCATATATCGTTTAAAAATGAATTAGTTAACTTTTAACTTTTAAACTGAGGGGAATATTGATTCCCCTCTAATTTTTACTAATCATTTTGCAAAATTTTTTTCAATTGTTTATATTTTTATTGGAGGTTTTTGTAGGGGGTGAGGTGTTATTATAAAAAATAATTTG
>JALSNI010000054.1 GCA_026987075.1 Persephonella sp.
TCAACATCTGGAAATAGCTTTTGTTTTATGTTAAAAAATCCGATTATTCCTAAAATAGTAAATGCGAAAATAACAGAAAGTATAAAGTGGGGTCTCTTTAAAACAAAGGTTATAGGGTCTTTATTCATCTGTTTTTACCTTCTAAAAGAATTTTTCCTTTTTTACCTGAGGCAAGGAGTCTTAATTTATTTTCCACAGCAACAGCAACAGGTGTGCCTTCTTTTATATTGCCCTTGATAACTGCATTCTTTTCATCTTCTGCAATAACCTTCACTGGGATTTTTATAAATCTGCCTTCTTTATTTGTCAGTATAAAAGTTCCATTTGAAAGGTGTAAGACCGATAATTTGGGGACAACAAGCCCTTTTACTACTTTTGTAATCAGTTTAACGTTAACAAAGGAGTTTGTTATCAGGTCAGCCCTTTTCAGTTTTATCTCAGCAACAGCAAGGGAATTGTTGTCAGCAGATGGATATATTTTGCTTATATGAAACTTCTCTGTTTTCCCGTTGATTTTTATGTATGCTACTGCTGGCCTTTTTATCGTGCCTGAATATTTGATAGGAAAACTCAGGAGGACTTTTTTGTCTAAAGACTGTATCTTCAGCAGTGGTTTTCCCGGTATTGCAAGATTTCCTTCTTTAACAAAAACCCTGTCAACAATTCCATCACAACAGCTGTGTATCTCCAGATATGTAAGGTCGTTCTCTTTTTCTTCTATCTGTCTCTGCAGGGAAGAAATTCTCTCTTTTGTGGAAGAAATGTTTGACTTTAAAGCTTCAACTTTTGCTTTTGCACTGTTTAAAAGGGTTTTAGACTTTAGAAACTGTATCTCTGATATAGCCTTTCCTTTAAACAGTCTTCTATCTCTTTCAAAATTTGTTTTAGCAAACTGATAGTCTGACTGAGCAGCTTCAAGCTGTGCTTCAAGACTTCTAAGCTGACTTTTGAGTATTTTTTCTTCTGCTTTCAGATTTTCCACTGCAGTTTTCACAGGGATGCTGTCTATCTGGGCTATTAACTGACCCTTCTTTATCCTATCTCCTTCACTGACGAGAATCTTCTTCACTCTTCCTGAAAATTTTGTTGAAATGTAAATCTCATTTTCTGGGACAACCTTCCCTGAGTAACTGACTGTTTCTTCCACCACTCCCTGTTTAACAAATGTTCCCTTTACTACATAGACAGGTTCCTGTGGTGCTGGGAGATTGGAAAGCTCTGACTTTCTTTTCTTGATAAGTCTTATACCTCCAGTAATCAGAAGAACACCTATCAGTAAAAAAATCAAAAATTTTAATATCCTCTTCATCTAAAAACTCCTTTCAAGAACATAGTAAAGATAGTAAATAGCTCTCTGTTTTTCATAAACAGCCTCGTAGTATTTGCTTTCTGCAATGTATCTCTGACTCTGGGCATACAGATAATCGTAAAGGTCTGAAACCCCTTCTTCATACTTGAGTTTTTCTACCTTTTCCACTTCCTTTGCATACTTTAGCTGTTTCTGCACTGCTTTTATTTTGAAATCTGCAGTTTTTATCTGATTTATTGCATCAGTCAATTTTCTTTCTACCTCTAACTTTATTTTTTCCTCCTCAATTTCAGACTTCCTCAGTTTCAGTTTTGCCTTTATTTTTTTGTGGAATCTGTTTCCAAAATCCCATAAGGTGTATTTTACAATTAGCGAAACCTGCCACAGCTCTCTGTTTTCACCATCTCCTATATTTCTCTGGTATATTCCAGAAAGATATACGTGGGGAAAGTATTCAGATTTTGATTTTTCCAGACCCTTTTCTGATATCTGCTGGAGAATCTTAACCTTTTTGTAAGAATACAGTCTGGGAAAATACTTTTTCATCAGTGTGTCCCTTGACAGATTTACTGTTTCACTGGGGGTAACATCCTCCAACTCAAAATCTCTTTCAGGAACATTCATAAGTGTCCTTAATGCTTCCTTCAAACTGTTTATTCCATTTTTCAGTGCTTCTATGGTGCTTTCTACACTTTTCAGGGAGTATTCAACTTTTAGAAGGTCAACTTCAGGTTTTTTACCGTTTTTTACAGAAAGGGATACATTTTTGTAAAGCTGATTAAGA
>JALSNI010000055.1 GCA_026987075.1 Persephonella sp.
TAAAAGAAAAGCTGTTAGAAATCCTCAAAGAATGTGAATCCCCTCTCTATCTCGGAGATGAAAAGCCTGCAGTTATTCTGTTTTTAGGAATCAACGGCAGTGGAAAAACGACAACTGTTGGAAAACTTGCAGCCCAGTTAAAAAATGATGGTAAATCTGTCGTTTTAGCAGTAGCTGATACATTCAGGGCTGCAGCAATAGACCAGCTTGAAGTGTGGGCAGAAAGGTCTGGAGCACGGATTGTTAAACATTCACAGGGGGCTGACCCGGCAGCAGTGGTTTACGATGCTGTAAACTCTGCAAAAAGCAGGGGAGACGATGTAGTGTTAGTTGATACAGCAGGAAGATTGCACACAAAAGAGCATCTGATTAAGGAGCTCCAGAAAATAATCAGGACTATTAAAAAATTGATGCCAAATCAGCCTGTTGAAACATTGCTGGTTTTAGACGGAACTATTGGTCAGAACTCTATAAATCAGGCAAAAATATTTAAAGAAGCAGCAGACGTTACAGGCATCGTGATAACAAAATTAGACGGAACAGCAAAGGGGGGAGCTATAATACCCATATGCAAAGAACTGAAAATTCCCGTCAAGTTTATAGGTGTAGGGGAAACAGTGGAAGACCTCCAGCCATTTAATGCTGAAGTTTTTGTAGATGCTCTATTCAGTTAATAGACCTCTATCACACACCCTCCCCTTCTGTCGTCTCCTGCCCCTTTAAAATCTCCTGTTACTGCCTGAACACCCCCAAAAAAAAGGCTTTTTTCCTCAAAAACAACAGTTTCGTAAAGCTCTTCTATTTTTTTTATGACCTCTCTGTCAAAATCAGGCTCTAAAAAAACTGTATGATTTTCATAATGAACACGGGAAAACTGAACAGCAGTATCTACATCCATACCAAAAACAAGGTAGTTTAAAATAACCTGAACAATAGCACTTCTTATGCGGTTACTCCCTGCACTTCCGAGGGATATAATAAGACTACCATCTTTCATAACAGCTGTTGGAGACATCATAGACGGCAGTCTCACATACTCAGGCCACTTGAAAAAACCCTCTGGATTAAGGTCTTCCTCTCCAAGCATGTTGTTCAGCATTATTCCTGTTCCGGGAATAATATAACCAGAGCCTTCACCATTGGTTGTTGTAACGCTAACAGCATTCCCTTCACTGTCCATAACAGATATGTGGGTAGTATTCCCCCACAGGTTTAACCTTTTTGTGAAAAACTTTTTATACACATTAAATATACTTTCATCCTCCAAAAGTAGATGGAGATCTTTACTATGAACATTTTTATCCACATACTCTCTTCTAAACATCTGGGTTGTATGCATTGCTTCAATAAGGGCAGAGAGATGTTGCAGTGAGCCATAACTTTTAAGCTCCAAATCTTCTAAAAGTTTTAGTGTGAATCCAATAAGCAGTCCTCCCGGAGAAGGAGGAGCATTAGTAAATATGTCGTATCCTCTAAATCTAAAATAAATCGGGTCTTTTTCTTCTACTGTGTATCTTCTCAGGTCTTCCTTCCTTATTAATCCCCTATTTTTAATAAAAAGCTGTTCTACTCTGTCTGCCACTTCTCCCTCATAAAAAATCCATGCTCCTTCCTCTGCAAAGAGTTTTAAAAAACAGGCGTAATCGGGATTCTTATATACCGTTTTTTCATCTATCAGTTTTCCACCGGGAGCATATATTTTTTTGGCTTCTTCCGTAGCTGTAAAGATAGGCTCAAGGAGCTTGACAAAAGATGCTTGCATAGGCGATAGGTTTATACCATTCTCAGCATAACAGACTGCTGGTTTTATCAGCTCCTCTATTGGAAGACTACACTTCTCCCTGTATATTCTATGAATTCCAGCAACCATACCGGGAACGGCAATAGAACCTGCGCCTATGTGGAACTCCTGGACAGCAGAACCAAAATCAACATAAACAGGATAAAAGTCTGGATTTTTAATCCTTTTTGGAGGAACGTCCACGAAGAAGTCGTATATCACAGGATTTTTCTCTTTTTCTATAGCAAGTAAAAACCCTCCTCCACCAAGGCTGGTAAGGGCAGGCTCTGTTAAAGGTGCAGCAAGCATTGCAGCAACAGCTGCATCAAAGGCATTTCCTCCATTTCTCAATATCTGTGCACCAGCTTCAGCTGTCAGTTTATCCCCTGCAGCAATTACACCTTTCATCTGATAAAACCCATTTTTTCAACAGCTTTCATATCACCTGTTCTTTTGTAATATGCAATCATCCTCTCTGAGACTGTTTTCCTCTCAATCACTGGATACAACCTTTTTATCCTTTTTTCTGTATTTAAACTTTCAAATATTCCTTTTTTTTCAAGATATTTTACTATACTGTAGCTTTTTTCTCTGAGAGAGGTTATTCCACTTTTTTCAATAAACTTTCCGTCTAAGGAATATCTGGTTGCATTCCATTTGTTCTGTTTCAAAATCTGGTGGAAGTATCTCTCTGTTCCTTCTTCCTGAGCAAGGAGACATAATCCCTGAAACAGGGATACAATCAGTTCTATCCTGTCCATCTCAGGATTGGCATCACACACCCTTAGCTCTATTGTTCCGAGGTCTGGGTGAATTCTGACATCCCACCATATATCCTTGATGCTCTCAATAAAACCTCCATTTTTCAGCGTATAAAAAAGCTCTTCAAACTGGGAGAAGTTGTCAAAATACTCTGGAATTCCAGCTCTTGGAAGCTGTTCAAATATCTTTGTTCTGTAAGAGTGAAGTCCTGTAAACTCACCGTAAAAAAACGGAGAGCTTGTGGAAAGGGCTAAAAATACAGGCAGATAGTTAATCGTCATGTTGTAGCCTCTAACTGCCATCTCTCTATCAGGAAAACCTACGTGAACGTGAAGGCCGTAAATCAGAAACTGTCTGAGAAGTATCTGGAGTTCCTCAAGGAGTTTTAGATACCTTTCTTTTACAGTAATCTCTGTCTGTTCCTTTTTTGCAAATGTATGGGTTCCAAGGGCAGACGAGCGAAAACCGTAACCTTCCCCTATTCTGTCTATCTCATGGAGAGCTTCTCTAAAATAGCTGACAACTTCCTCAGGTTTTTCACACACAGGGGTTACTATCTCAACCATAGAAGTGAGAACTTCCGGCTGGACGATACTTTTTAATCTTTCTGGTAGATGTTCAAAGATAACATCACTGCTGTTAGAAAGGGAAAAATCCGTCCTGTTTACAAGCTGAACCTCAAGCTCAGCTCCAACTGTAAATGGTTTTGAGCTTTTAAACTTCAGTCTTTTTTCCTGTGAGCTTTTGTTACCTTTAATTTTAAACCCTCCACAGATAATATTTTAACCTCTTCTCCTTTTTCTATGGGAATGTCTGAATATGCATCCCATATTTCTCCTTCAACAAATACTTTACCCTTTGGGTTTATATCTGTTTCGGCAATTCCTGTTAGACCTATCATACCTTCTTTACCTGTCAGTTTCTTCTTCTTCTGGGCTTTAAGACCAAGATATGCAACAGACAGGAAAAACAGTGCACTAAACAAAACAACAGGAATAATAACCTTCAAAGGTATGTCCCCATAAGGAGAAGAAGGGTCAACAAGGATTATAGAGCCTATAAGCAGTGCTACAACACCGCTAACAGCAAGAGCTCCAAACGTAGGTGTAATCAGTTCTAAAACAAAAAACAGAATACCAAGGAGTATAAGTAAAACTCCAAGCCAGTTTACATCAATGGCATTGAGGGCATAGAGGGCAAGAAGTATAGAAATAGCTCCAACAACTCCGGGAATTACAGAGCCTGGATTGTAAAGCTCAAAAAATATCCCATAAAACCCAATCATCAAAAGCAGATAGGCAAGTGTTGGATTTGCTAAAATAGACAGTAGTTTTTCTCTAAATCCTTTTTCCACATAAACAACCTTCTCATCTCCCTGTAGATTTATCTTTATCTGAGCATTCTTTTTTTTGATAACTTTTCCGTTTACCTTTTTCAAAAGCTGTTTAAGGTCAGAAGCTATAAAATCTATCACACCTTTTTTCAAGGCTTCTTCTGCACTCAGGTTTATAGACTCTGTTATCATCTTTTCTATAAGCTTTGTGTTTCTCCCTTTTTCTCTGGCTATTCCTCTGACAAAGGCAATCATATCGTTCAGTATCTTTTTTTTCATCGTCTCATCAATATCCCTTCCTGTCATCTGAACAGGAGAGGCTGAACCTATGTTTGTTGATGGTGCCATCACAGCAATGTCTGCTGCCACAGTTATAATAGCTCCTGCAGATGCAGCCCTTGCCCCAGAAGGATAAACATAAACCACAAAGGGAATGTATGTGTTCATCATACTTTTGATAACATCTCTCATTGCAGATTCCAGTCCGCCGGGGGTATCAAGCTCAAGTATGATAAGCTTTGCATTTTTCTTTTCACCTTCTTTTACCAGCCTCTCCACATAGTCTGCCATAACAGGAGTTACAGCATCACTCCACTGTCCAACAATAACCTGAGCGTAGGAAAAAACAGAAAAAATCAGAAAAAGCAGAGCAATTAAAACCTTCATCTCCTCTCCTTTATGGCACACCTTTTGCTATAAATATAAACCAAAAGTAGAAAAAATAAATTTTCAAAAAAATGGAAAATATTGAACAGTATTTATGCATATAAATGCACTATTTATATGCAAATAAAACGGGAGGGGCTAAAAATGAGCTGTGATTACTGCACAACTGCCCACGACTCTGTGAAAGAAATGCACTCTTTTTTACAGTCTATGGGCTACAGGCATACCTTTTTTGAAAGGGTTAAAAGGCAAGGAGCTATATGTTATTTTGGTGAGCAGGGAAGGTGCTGTACTCTCTGTCCAGACGGACCATGTAGAATAAAAAGGAGAGCTCCAAAAGGCAAATGCGGTATTGATGCAGATGGTCTTGCAGCAAGAAATCTTCTCAGACTTGTCAATCAGGGCGGGGCTGCTTATACCCACGACTTTAAGCTTACCCTGAAAACCATAAAAGCAGTGGCAGAAGGAAAGTCTCCATTTCAGATTAAGGACAGAAACAAACTGCTGTGGTTTGCACAAAAATTAGAAATATCAACAGATGGCTCTGACAGGGAAATATTGGGAAGAATAGCAGATTTTCTTGAAAAGGAGTTTATGAAGGATACAGATACGCCCCTTGATATTATCTACAAACTTTCTCCAAAAAGCAGGATTAAAAAATGGGAGGCTCTGGGAATCATTCCCGGGGGATTTATATTTGAAAGCCACGAGGCTGGAGCTAAAGTTATGCCAAACATTGATACAGACTATCTTAACCTTTCTCTCACATCTCTTAGACTGGGTCTGTCGGCAGGGTTTCTTGCAAATATTGCAACTACAATTATCAGAGACATTATTTTTGGCTCTCCCAATATAACCAAAGGTTATGCAGACATTGGGGTTTTAGACAAAGATTACGTAAACATTGTTGTTCACGGACATGTCCCATGGACTGGAAGTGTTGTAGCAAAAATGGCAAAACAGGAGAAATTCCAGAAAATGGCAAAGGAAGCAGGGGCAAAAGGTATAAAGGTTTACGGAAGTCTGTGCACTGGTCAGGAGATGCTCCAGAGACCAGAAACAGCCCAGTATCTTGACGGTCAGGTTGGAAACTGGCTGACTCAGGAATTTGTTGCTGCCACAGGGGTTGTGGATATGTTCCTGTTAGACAAAAACTGCGCAGCTCCGGGACTTGCTGACATAGTCTCAAAAGTAAAGCTACACACAAAACTGATACCTGTATCTTCTGTAGTCAGACTGAGAGACGTTCCTGTTGACCAGTCTGTTATTTACAACCCTGTAGATGTAGAAAAGCAGGCTGAAAAACTGATTATTCAGGCTATACAGGCTTACCAGAACAGGAGAAAAACATATCCTGTTCACATTCCAAATAAAAAAACCGATTATATCGCAGGATTTGGGGTTGAAAGTCTGATAGACGTTTTAGGTGGTTCTCCAGACCCACTGCTTGAGGCAATAAATGCAGGAGCAATCAAAGGTGTTGTAGGACTTGTAAGCTGTACAACAATGAAAAACGGACATGGAATGTTTACTTATAACTTTGTTAAAGAGCTTTTAAAAAGAGATATTCTCGTCCTGATAACAGGCTGTGCATCATCGCTGGCACAGGCTGAAGGGCTGACAAACCTGCAGGCTATTGAAAGATTTGCAGGAGATGGGCTGAAAGGCATATGTAAAATTCTGAATATTCCCCCTGTTCTGAACTTTGGTTCCTGTCTTGATACTGGCAGAATGATACTTCTTATACTTGCCCTTTCTGAATATCTTAATGTTGATCCTTCACAGCTTCCTGTCATTGCAGCAGCTCCTGAATATTACAACAACGACGCTTACATAGATGGTCTGTTGGCTGTGGCTATGGGTATAAATACTTACGTAAATCCTATTCCACCTATTGTGGGGGGACCAGCTCTAACCAGACTTTTAACAAGGGATTTGGAAGATTTATTAGGGGGAAGATTTATTGTGGAACCTGATGCTGAAAAAGCAGCAGAAATTATAGAAAAAGAGCTGGCTAAAAAACTCTCTTAAGCCCTTCGGGGCTTTATTTTCTTTCTCCAAATATGGCTGTTCCTAACCTCACTATGGTAGCCCCTTCTTCTATGGCAACATCAAAGTCGTGGGACATCCCCATAGAAAGGTGGGGAAGTTTTACAGCGAACTTTTCTTCTATTTTGTCTCTCAAATCTCTCAGCATAGCAAAATAAGGTCTGGATTTTTCCTTGTCTTCAAAGTAAGGAGGAATACACATAAGACCGAGAATATTAATGTTTTCCTTAGATAAAGAGTATTCAAACAATCTCTCTAAATCTGATGGTTTTACACCATATTTGCTTTCTTCTTCTCCCACATTTACTTCTATCAGTACATCCTGAACTTTTCCTATCTTTTTTGCCCTTTTGTCTATCTCATCAGCAAGAGCTTCTCTATCAAGAGAGTGTATAAGCTCAAAATGTTTAACAGCATACTTTGCTTTATTAGTCTGAAGTCCCCCAATCAGATGCCAGTGAATATCTGTATAACTTTTTAACTCCTCTATTTTTTTTATCCCTTCCTGAACCCTGTTTTCTCCAAAATATCTTACCCCTGCTTCGTAAGCCTGAACTATCTTTTCTACAGGCTGTGTTTTTGATGCTGCAAGGAGAATAATATCCTCAGACCTTCTCCCACACTTCAAGGCAGTTTCTGATATAACTTCTCTGATTCTGTCCACATTTTCCTTTATTGTCATACTTTCACTCCAGACTTAATCTATAATATATTGTGGTTTAAAAATTATAAATCAGGAGGGCTTATAATGGCAGCTGAAGAATTTAGAGTTATAGATGGGCTTTACTATACCAAAGAGCACCTGTGGATAAAGGCTGATGGAGATGACGCTGTTATTGGAATAACAGATTACGGTCAGCATCAGCTTGGAGATGTTGTTTATGTGGAACTTCCTGAGAAAGACTCACAGGTTGAAGCTGGAGATAAGGTAGCATCTGTTGAATCTGTAAAGGCTGCAATAGACATATTCTCTCCTTTAACAGGTAAAATTATCTCCATAAACGAAGACCTTAAAGAAGACCCCAGCCTTGTAAATACAGACCCTTATGGAGAAGGATGGCTGTATGAAATTCAGATGTCAGATCCTTCAGAGTTAGAAGACCTTATGACCTCTGACGATTACAGAGCTTACATAACAGAGTTGGAAGAGGAAGAAGAATGAAACATTTTATTATCACAGCTGTTGGAGAAGACAGACCGGGAATTGTGGCAGGGATAACAAAGGTTCTGTATGAGATGGGCTTTAATATTGAAGACTCTGCAATGACACGGCTCAACAACGAGTTTGCTGTAATGCTTATTGTATCAACAGAAGAAGAAATATCAGAGGATACTTTAAAAGAAAAGTTTTCTAACGTGGAAAAAGAGAAAAATCTACTGATTAACATAAGAAAGATACCAGAAGAAATCTACAGAGAAAAAGAGGAAAGAGGAGAAGTATACAACATAATTGTTTACGGTGGAGATAAACCGGGTATTGTTTATAAGGTAGCGAAACTCCTTGCAGACAGAAATATAAACATATCTGACCTGCGAACAGAAAAAACTCCAGACATATACGTTCTGATAGCTCAGGTTGAGTTTCCCGAAAATTTAAACCTGGAAGACCTGCAACAAGAGATTGAAAAACTGAAAGATGAGCTTAATATAGACATTTCCATTGAAAAGGTTGAGAGTGTGGAGATGTGATGGAAAAGTTTAAGATACTGACTTATCCAGACGAAAGACTGAAGAAAATCTCACAGCCTGTCCAACAGTTTGACAGAGAGTTTAAAGATTTTGTTGACAGACTGCTTTACACAATGAGAAATTCCCCTGCAG
>JALSNI010000056.1 GCA_026987075.1 Persephonella sp.
CTGCTAAGGCTTTTATGTGAGCAGGTGTTGTTCCACAGCAACCTCCAACAATGGTGACACCGTCAAACTGTAAAAACCTGCTCTCTTTTTCTGCAAACTCTTCCGCTCCCATAGGGTAGTATGTATGTCCACCTCTGTTTTCTGGAAGTCCTGCATTTGAATGTATAGATATAGGTCTGCCCCATACTTGAGAAAGGGTTTTCAGATGTTTCTCTATCTGGTCTGGACCTGTTCCACAGTTAAAGCCTAAAGAAAGCACGTCAAAGGGTTCCATTATGACTGCTAATGTCTGAACATCTGTTCCAATCAGCATTGTTCCTGTAAGCTCAATGGTTGCCGATACCATAACAGGTATTTCTTTTCCTGCTTCTTTAGAAGCGTCCTGCACTGCATGAAGGGCAGCTTTTATCTGGAGAGGGTCTTGAAATGTTTCCAACAGAAAAACGTCAACTCCCCCATCAATCAGCCCTTTTGCTGCAATTTTATATCCCTCATACATCTCGTCATAATGTATATGTCCCAGTGACGGCAGTTTTGTTCCGGGACCTAAAGAACCTGCTACAAAACGGGGTTTTTCTCGGCTTGAATACTTATCACACACCTGTCTGACAAGCTGTGCTCCAGCTTTTGCAAGCTCATAGGCTCTGTCTCCTATCCCATACTCATCAAGAACCCATGGAAGAGCTCCAAATGTGTTAGTTTTTATAAGGTCTGCTCCTGCCTGAGCATACTTTTCGTGGATAGACCTTATTATCTCCGGTGCTCCCACGTTCAGTATCTCATTACATCCTATCTTCCCCTCCCATGCATCAAGGGGAACTATCATAGACTGAATCATTGTCCCCATAGCACCGTCTATAACCAAAACCTTCTCTTTTATTAACTCTCTCAGCTTATTCATAACTTCTCCCTTGCATTTTTTCAGACAGTTGATTACTTTAATATTGCCAAGTTAGAAAAAATTAACATATAATATTATTCTGCAATTTTTCAAGATTTTAATAAACCTTAAAGGAGGTTTTTTATCATGGGCAGTAGTAGCCCGACGCAGTTTTTAACCAAAAAAATCAGGATGGAGGATAGAAAATGGAAAAAACCCTCGGACTGCATATCTTAGCTGACCTTTACGGAGTTGATTTTGACAAGTTAGACCACGTTGAAGACGTCAGAGAGCTCCTTGAAGGAGCAGTCAAGTATGCAGGTCTCAGTAAACTATCATCACACTTTCACCAATTTTATCCCCACGGTGCAACAGGTGTTATCCTTTTAGAAGAATCTCACATATCAATCCACACATGGCCAGAACACGGTTATGCAGCTATTGACGTTTATACATGTGGTGGAAAAGAGAAAACTTTCAAAGCTATGGAATACATTCTGAAAGTTTTAAAACCTAAAAGAGTTGACGAAAAAGTTGCAGAAAGAGGGGTAGTGCCTGTCAATCAGGCTGCTACAAACATTGAAAAAATAGAGCTGGAAACAGTTTAGACTGTTTCCTTTTTATATGTTTTATGCCATTGTTCTTCTGAAAAGGGAAAGGTATATTTAAAACAAAAAGGAGGAAGAACAATGGTGAATATACCAGAGGATGTTCTGTCAAAGTTCAGCAGTTTTGTTCCATCTGTTTTAGCAACTTCAAGGGATAACAAACCATACACTACATTTATCAGCTGGTTAATTCTGAAAGATGGCTCTACTGTAAGATTTGCACTGAGCAGAGATTCATACTCTGCAGAAAATCTAAGAAGCAATCCATATGCATCTGTTGAGATATTTGGAGAAGGGATTGCTATGAGCATTTCTGGAACTGTTAAAGTTGTAAAAGAAGAGATTGATGAGCTGTCCTTTCCTGTTTCTGTTTTTGAGATGAAAGTGGAAAATGTGTCAGACAATCTTTTCCCCGGTGCAAATATTACTGGAACAATACCCTTTGAGCATTCTGGAGACGTTAAGAAAGCTGAAGAGTTAGACGAGATTGTTTTGAAATATCTAAGAGAATAACCCCCCACAAAGGGGGGCTTTTCTTACAGACAGGATTTTTTTATAACATCTTCAGGTATGGAAACTCTAATAACACCTCTAAAATCCCCCAATTTGTATCCTGTTGCTCTGTCCTGTGGATACAGCTCCTTTAATTTCTTCAGCAGCTTTTCGTCCATATGGTTAGGGTCTCCGTGGCATGTGAGACATACATTCTGAACCTTCAAAGGTTTGTAGTATCTGTATTCTCCATCAACTTTCTGAATGTAGTATGGAGGAAGTTTTCCAGTTTCTTTTAATGTTTTTTCAAAAAATCTTAAAGCCTCAGCTTCGTATTTATCTGGTTTGTTTTTAGGGTTTCTGTATTTGAAAGATGTTCTTTTAATCTTTATGTCTCCTATTTCTTCTGCCACTTCTTCTGTTATTTCAAGGGCTTTTTTGGAGCATACTTCTACTGCCCCAACAGGTCCTTTTGTTTTTAACGCTGTTTTCAGTTCTTTTTTAAGCTCTTTAAGGAGCATTTTTGACGCATCTTCACCAAAATCTTTTATTACTTTTACCCTTTTAGGGGGCATATCAATGTTTGTATACTGAGGCTGACCACATCCAAATAAAAATCCTGCTGATAAAACTGCAATTACTATTCCTGCCCTTTTCATTTTTTCCTCCTATTTATAGTATAAGCCTTCATTTTCTGCTTTTTTTATGTACATTTCCAGTTCACTATCTGAAACCTGATGAAAGTCCTGATAATACGCACCTACCGCAAAAAAAAGGGAATTAACTTTATTGTAACATATAACCTTATCAAAAATTTCTTCTGCTTTTTTTACGCTGTCAGAGGGACATACAGGAACGGCAAGAATAACTTCAGATGCCCCTTTTTTCTTTGCATACATTCCAGCAACAAGGGCTGTGTATCCTGTGGCAATACCATCGTCAACAATGACAACTGTTTTGTCCTTTATGTCAGGTTCTTTTCCTTTAAGATACTTATTCATCTTTTCTTTTGCTTCATTTACAGCTCTTTTTATGGCTTCTTTTACTTCAGGAGAGTTTTCAGAGTAGTATG
Organism: Persephonella sp.; assembly: GCA_026987075.1. Lineage (GTDB taxonomy): Bacteria > Aquificota > Aquificia > Aquificales > Hydrogenothermaceae > Persephonella_A. Next base: position 3,053 of record JALSNI010000056.1, read on the forward strand.
GGGCAAGTATGTAAGTTCCGTCTGGAGCAGCAGCACCGATGGCAGCCTCAGGCTCGTAGGGAAAGGTTATTTTTTTTGAAACTACCATGCTGAACGGTATGCCTGTTTTTTTAGAAATCTGGTAAGCAACAGGGACTCCACCCCGTGGTATTGCCAGAATAACAGCATTCTCTTTTTCTTTTATAACTTTCTTTACCTCTTCAGCAAGTAAACTTCCTGCCTCTTCTCTATCTTTGAACATCTGAACCTCATAAATCATCTAACTCAGACATGATGTCTACTACCTTATTTTTGTCTTCTTTTAAAATTTCTTCCCACTGGCCTATCACGTCAATATCGTTTCCTTCTATTTTTTCTTCTGCCCTGTCTATTTTTACAAGTAAGGGAATCTTTGTCATGTTTCCTATTATTATAGCTTCTCCTGGATTAAGCCCCGGTAGGTAATCCATTAGTTCCTGAGAAAGGGACTCACTGGCTCTCTGTACATGTTTCTGGTCTTCAGGTTCAACAAGTTTCAGTATTATCATATTGTTCATCTGAGATAGTATTTCTTTGTCTAATCCTTTCGGCCTCTGTGTAACAACTGTTATGCCCAGACCAAACTTTCTTCCTTCTCTTGCTATTCTTGCTATGTAGTATTTGGATTCTGTGTTCCTTTTTTCACCTGCAAGTATGTGGGCTTCTTCAATAACAATAAGCAGAGGAAACGGCAGACGGGAGCTGTCTCCTCTAACTGCCCTTTTTCTCTCTTCTAATGCCCATCTGAGGATGTTTGAGGCTATTGCATCTGCAACATCTTCGTCTAATTCTGAAAAATCAAAAACATTAACCATTCCCGGTTTTATGTTTTCTATCAGTGGAGGAACGCCAAGTTTTATGATATGTCCTAATTCAAATTCCACATCCTCTAACTTGTTTAGAACCTCAAACAGAGAATCTTCTCTTGCCTTTCCTTTTATCTTCCCTCCAAGTTCTGTTTCTGGGTCTGCTATACTCTCAATTGTTTCTTTAAGCCTCTTTAGAAAGTCTGAAGTGCTTATGTGAGCCTGCCAGTTTTCTCCCTTTTCTTCCTTCAGCTGTTTTATAAGGTGTTCGTAAGCAAGTCTGAAATAACGAAACTGAACGTAAGCATTAGACTTTATCCCTATAAATGAGGCGAACTCTTTAGGTTTTAAAGACGCAGGGTTTATAAGGGGCTGTATGTGGTTGATGGCTGTTTTTCCGTTTCTTGTCAGCTTTGATTTAGAATACTCTCCGTGAAAGTCAAATACTGCTACAGTTCCCCCTAAATTTATTATATTTTTCAACAGGACAGATACGGTATTTGACTTCCCTGCACCTGTTACAGCTAAGACAGCGAGGTGTCTTAAAACAACCTGCTCTATATCCACATAAACAGGAACTTCTTCCCTTTCTGAAAGCAGTCTTCCTATTCTGACAAACTTTTTACTTTTTGCCCCAAATACCTTTTTTAAAAGCTCAGGACTGGCTTCAAAAACTTCTGCTGCTGGAAGGGGAGGTGTTCTGGGAACCTGAAGGAAAACTTCATCTCCAGCTTCAATAATCTCACCTAATATGTGTATTTCACCTTTTATCGTGTTTTCTTTTTCTGAGAACTTTTTTATACTTTCTGCCTGCTGTGTTGTTTTTATGGTTTCTGGCAGATACGGGTTGTCCCTCTCTAAACTCTGTATCATACCTAAAAGGTTTTTCCTTTCTCCCCCATCTAAGTAACTCAGAGTTACAAACTGACCAATTCTCACCAGCTCATCTGTGATAAAATAAACTCTGTTAGGCCTTGTTGAACCGATACAAATTCCTATCTGTCTCATTTTTGGCTTCCTGTTAAAATATTCTTTTTCATTATCATAATACAAAGACTGGGAAAGGGGAATATATGGGAAGAAAGCATATCACTGCTGTTGTGGCCATCAACATTCTGACTTTTTTTATTTCTCTTTCTTACGATATGGTATTCACTGTTCTCCCTTTTTTTCTTATAAACAGCGTTGGCGTCTCAATGGTAATAATTGGACTTATTGAAGGTGGCTACGACCTTGTTTCAAATTTTTTAAAGATATTTTCAGGTTACTGGTCTGACTTTTTCAGTAGAAAAAGAATTTTGACTGCCGGCATTCTGTTTTCTGTATTTTCAAGACTGTACTTTACTTTTGGGAAAAAATGGGATGACTTTCTGATTGGTGTTCTTCTTGAAGCAACATCAGAGGGCGTTCAGGTTCCTGTTTCTGATACTGTTCTGTCTTCTGAGAAAAGAAATTTAGGAAAGATATTTGGACTAAACAGAGCGGTTGAGAGTTTAGGCTCGTTTTTAGGCATTATTATAGCTTTTGTTTATACAGCACTGTTTTTATCAGATATTGATTATCAGACTTACTTTTCTCTGTCTATTATCCCTGTTCTTTTATCCCTTATTGCTGTGTTTTTTTTGAAAGACGAAAGAAAAATTAAAAAATATCCTGTACCTATTGTTTCATGGGAAATTTTCTTTCCTAAATACCTTGTCCTGTTTTTTATACTGTCTTTTGCTAACTTTGGATACTCCTTTTATATATTGAAAATATACAGCGACATTCTTAGTGAGTACAAAACAGTAGGTGTTTATATACTGTTTTCCCTCATAATAGCTGCTGCTTCGTATTTTAGTGGAAAGTTTTACGACCAGATAGGAGAGAAAAGATTTCTTGAGATAACAACGCTGATATTTTTTATTTCTCACTTTTTGATGATTAATCTACCTGTTATTGGGTTTATAGTCTTTGCCGTAGCTGATGCATTTTTGGAAATTGGAATATGGGCAACAGTAGGAAAAAAAGTAAAGTTCAGAAAGGGCTTCGTATTTGGAACATACCACTTTGTTGTTGGTTTTTCTTCACTATTGGCCGGTCTGACTGCAGGTTATCTGTGGGACAGTATAAGACCAGAAGCTCCTTTCGTTATGGGAACGATAGCTTCTCTGCTGGCTTTCTTTATAATCAGAAGATACTTTTAAGTTTGTAATATAATTTAAATAAAAAAGGTAAATAAATTGAGCAAAACAGGAAAATTCTTAAAACAACACGAAAATACAGAGGTAGAAAAAGAACTTGCAGATATACATCCTTTTAGTCAGGTAAAACCTAAAAAAAGTAAAAAGTATATTATTGCTGGTCTTGTAGCATCTTTTGTAGTAATTTACTCAATTATTGGATTCCTCATTTTTTCCGACACAGAAAGAAAAGATAAAATAACTGAAAAAAAAGAAACGCAAAAAAAAGAGATTGTTAAGGGGAAAAAGAAAACTGTAGAAAATTTTGAATTTACAGCAGACACGGTCAAGATAGAAGTTTCACAGAATTTATCTCAAGTAAACATTCCTGAAATTTCCCATTACAAGAAAAAATCAGAAATTAAATCAAAATATAACTATTACATACTGAAAGGAAAAAGGGCAGAAATAGAAGGAAAATACATAGATGCAATAAATTTCTACAGAAAGGCCTGGAAGATATCAAAAAAAGATACCTCAATTTTATACAGACTTGCTCTGTTACACTTCAAAATTGGATACTATAAAGGAGCTGAAAAGTATGCCAAACAATTTTTAAGTATAAATAAAAAAAATCTCAAAGGAATGTTGCTTTTAGCAAAGACGTATGAAAAGTTAGGAAAAAACAAAAAAGCAAAAATAATTTTAGAAGAAGCCTACTTTCAGTATCCTGAGAACAAAGATGTTCTTGAGAATTTAGGCAGAATTTACGAAAAGGAAAACGCACTGGTGATAGCAAAAGATATATATAAAATACTGGCAGATATGGGATATATAGAAGGAAAGTTAGGACTTGCAAGGGTTTATGAAAAACTCAACGAAAAAAAGTTAGCCCTGAAGATATACAGAGAGCTTTTTAACGACCCTAACATCCCAGAATCGTTAAGGTCTAAGATTGAAAATAAGATTATATCCTTAGAATAAAATCAATCTTCAATTTCTCCTGTTAGATAGAGGTCAATTATGTTACAGAGTGCGTGCTCCAAAGTCAGATGAACTTCCTGAATGCGGGCTGTCCTGCTGTGATTAACGATAAAGGCTGTATCCACAATGTCTTTTAGTTTCCCCCCATCTTTTCCTAAAAAACCAACTGTAAAAATACCCATTCTTTTTGCCGTTTCTACAGCCCTTATAACATTCTTAGAATTTCCACTGGTAGATATACCTATCAAGATGTCACCTTTCTGTCCCAGTGCTTCAACCTGTCTTGAGAATATATGTTCAAATCCATAATCGTTTCCTATGGCTGTGAGAGCTGAAGTATCTGTAGTCAAGGCAACAGCAGGATACCCCTTTCTCTCTTTTTCAAATCTTCCTACTATCTCAGCTGCAAAATGCTGAGCATCTGCAGCAGAACCACCATTTCCACAGATAAGAACCTTGTAGCCCATCTTTAATCTTTTTGCCATGAGAATACCAAGATGATAGATAGCTTCTGCATATTCATAAACAAAATCTCTTTTGGCTTTAGCACTATCTTCAAAAATATCTATAACAAAATCTTCCATATCTCTCTCCTTGATTTTTTGTCTTAAGATATTATAATATATACCTCTGCATGGAGGGTTGGCCGAGCGGACGAAGGCGGGTGATTTGAAATCACTTGTGGGTTAACAGCCCACCGGGGGTTCGAATCCCTCACCCTCCGCCATTATAATTTCCCGAAAAAATGGGACACCCCCACCTTCGTAAACCCTTGTGTATCAATAACTGTAGAGCTGTCCCACACACATTAAAAAACCCTTTTTCTGTTTGTTCCCAAAAAATGGGACAGTTTGAGAAATTTTTATTTTGAGATTTTTATAAGAAAATCTATAAATTGATGGGTAGAAGTGAAAACTAACATAAAAATGGAAAGACTTATAATTATTGGCATAATTAATGATATAATTGGTGGAAATTTTTGAATAACATACCCATTCTTATATTTCTCTATAAAGAAATCTTCTGCTTTATCATAAACAGCAAAACCATATCCTATCCATAATATTACTATTAACCCAGTGAATATAGAAAAAGTTATAGTGTTTATTTGATAAGAGGCTTTTAATATTGCGGAAACCCCTATACTCCAAAATATCCAAGAGAAAAAATCCTTTATCCATCCATTTTCCAAAGAATCCCTAAAAAAGTCCACAAACATATTAAATAGCTTTTTATCGTCCATCTTCATCTTGTTTAAAAATTTAAATCATATACTTATTTTAAATGTTCTTGCAAACCTTC